>JBGOVF010000131.1:0-6627 GCA_041477975.1 Tepidiformaceae bacterium | reverse complement strand
GTCGGCGGTAGTCCCCAGTTGGTGCTCACTGTGGCCCGGGAGCGCGCTGGTGCGATCGGCGTACTCCTGCCCGTTGGTCCGCACCCAGTAGAGGTAGGTATCCGCCTGCGTTTGATAGTTGCGGTAGGCGCTGCCGACGGAGAGGGTCTGCCCGTCAGCCCTCGCCGCCGAGAACATTTCCTGCATCGCACTCGCGGTCTCGCGCGTCAGTTCCTGCGAGCCGCCGGTCGAAATCGAGGCCGGGAGCGTGACCAGGTCGGCCGGCACGCAGTCCTGCGCCAGGCGGTGTTGCTTATCGAGGGGAGCGAGGAGATCGCCGCAGCGCACCAGGGGTGTGTTGTCATTGCCCAGGACGGGCGAAGAGGTCGCCGGTGGTACGGCGGTTTTCGCCGGGCCCGTTGTTGGGGCGCCGCCTGCCGTGGTCGAGTTCGGTTCGCCCGTTGGTGAGCCCGTGGCCGCCGCCGCGCCGGGACCTTCGTTTCCGCCGCCACGGCCATCCACGGCAACGACGATCAGCACGAGGACGCTCACCGCCACCGCGACCAGGGATCCCGCAAACACCGGGTACCAGGGACTGCGAGCTGAAGATCCACCAACCGTCCGCTTCTTTCGGTCGGAGGAGCGAGAGGCGTCCATTCGACCTACAGTAACGCGCACGCCCGCTCCGCACATGCGTCTGCGAGAAGGACGAGGTTAGCCGGCGTTAACGCTCGCAGCCATGCGTGGGTCGTCCCGGACGTCATCGACGAACGCGCGAAGGAGTGCGTTCGTAATCGCCGGCTGTTCGAGCTGGAAGAAGTGGCCGGCGCTGGAGATCGGTTCCTGGCGGATGAACATGGTTTCGTTGCGGATCCACTCAGGGTCCCCGAGCGGCTGCTCTGGCCAGATGGCCATGAACGGTTTGCGGTCGGCCGCCTTCACCAGGCTGGTGAGCTGAGCGTTGGTCTCATCGCCGTTCGCCATCATTCCGGCGGCCACCTCCGCCCGGCAGCCCAGCATCACCTCGCGCACGTGGTCGCGCACGTCATCAGGCGTGCTATCCACGAAATAGCTCTCGATCACTTCCGCCATCGGGCTCATCGAACCTGCTTCCAGGATCGCGGCGACCGTGCGCGGCCAGCGCGCAGGGCGCCCCGGGGCAACCGGCGCATCGCCCAGCACCACACCGCTGACAAGCTCTGGCCGGCGCGCGTTCACCAGCAACGCCACGAGCCCGCCCAGGCTGTGCCCAACCACAATTGCGGGAGCGAGCTGCAGTGCCTCGATGACGCCGGCGATGTCGTCCGCCGCCGTTACGAGATCGTACGGCGGGCTCGGCGGCGAATCGCCACATCCGCGCAGATCGACGGAGATACAACGGAAGTCGCGTTTGAGGTCGACGACCTCAGGCCGCCAGAACGAGCGGTCGCACGCCCACCCGTGAATGAAGACGAACACCACGGGCCCGGCGCCTTCGTCGTCGAACGCGATGCGGGCGCCGTTCGTGACTAATTCCGCCAGGGGAGCCTCCGGCGCTTCGGCTGCTGGCTCTTCTGCCGGAGCGCGATCCCCGCCAGCGCAACCGCGAGGCGAAGGGCGGTCCGGCCGGCTGAACGACCACCCGCCGCGGCGCGCTGGCTACGCTTGCGCAGTTTCTTGCGGTCGATGCGGCCGGACGCCATTCGCACAAGGCGAGGCGCCTGGCGTGAACCTTCACTGAGCAGCGCAGCCGCCTCGTGCGCGGCGGAACTGGCCCGGTCGAGGTCGACCGCCTGGAGGGTCTGGCGCGCCCTGCCCAGGCCGCTGGCGCCAACCTCAGTGAGGTAAGCCACCACCTCGGTGGCGCGTTCCCGTGCTCGCTCAACATCCACGTTGGGTACCGGCAACTGGTGGGCGGCGGCGGTAGCACGCGCCCGGACGCTCTGCCGGCTCGTACGCTTTTTGGTCGCGGAACGGCGGACCATGTAACCGGCGCCGGCGAGCGCGAGGACTGCCCCCGCCCCAACGAGAACCATCGTGAGCAGCCCCGGGCCCCTGCGCCGGTGATCCACGTCCTCCGCCATCAGCCGCTCCAGGGGCGGCGGTTCCTTCGCGGCCACTGGTTCGAACTTGCCGGAGTCGAGGTCGCCCAGGAACTCACGAACGGCCGCGGTGAACGCATCAGGGTTGTCTCCGGGCACGCTGTGTCCGGCGCCAGGGACCACCACGAGGGTTGCCCTCGGCATCTCGGAGGCGGCGCGTTCCGCGACCGCCTGCGTGAGCACGTCGCTTTCGCCTCCGCGAACCAGGAGCGTGGGCATGCGGACGCCGCGGAAGAGCGCCCAGGTCTGGTCGTTCGTCATTTCGCTGCCGATTCGCAGTCCACTCTCCGGCTCGCGGAATCGCTTATCGAACTTCCAGGTCCACTTGCCATTTTCCAGCGGCCTTAGGCGGTGGCGCATCCGTTCACGAATGTTTTCAAGGGAGCGCCGCGGGTTGAAGCGGTGGGCCATCTCAACGAACTCGTCGAAGTCGAGTTCGTCGGGGCCGCGCGTGAAGCGGACGATGTTGTCCACGCCTTCCTTGGCCGATTCGGGGCCGACATCCACGAGGACGAGCGCACGGACGTGCTCGGGGTAGCGGTTCACGTACGCGACTGAATTGAGGCCCCCCATGCTGTGTCCGACGAGGACGAACCGCTCGAGTCCCAGCGCGGCCCGAACCCCTTCCAGATCGCCCACGAAGGAGTCGCGAGTGTAGTCCCCGTCGGGAGCCCAGTCGCTGTCGCCATGGCCGCGCTGATCCAGCGCGATCAGGCGATAGCGGTCCTGCATTCGTTCGGCGAATTCGTCGAACATGTGGCCGGACACGCCGAAGCCGTGGAGCATGACGATCGGCGGCCCGGAGGCGTTGCCCCATTCCTGGTAGCGCAACTTGATGTCGCCGACGGCGACTTCCCGTTCGAGATATCCCGCCGTGACCATTCGGCCACCTCCCCGCGCGATGCGAACTTCGATGATAGCACCGGCTCGGCGAGGCGGAACGTGTCGCGTGTTTCAGTTCGATAGCGGCTCAGGAAAGGGGCGGGAAACCCTGCTCGGCGAGCAGCTCGTTGTAGTGCTTCACCACGCTGTCGCCCTGGTATGCGAAACCTCCGCCCGGATTGAAGGAGTAGTTGTAGGCGGAACGAACGGCGAATTCGCCGTTGTAGCCCGCGCGCTCGCCTGCGTGCCACGCTTCGGCCAGCCCCTGCGCTGCCCTGTCCGCGTTCGTCGCCGGGTCGAAGCGCGAATCACCCATCCCCGCCCCGTAGCCATGGTCGTGCAACTGAAAGAGGCCGACGGAGTGGCCGGAGTCGCCGATCGCATCGGGCCGGCCTCCACTCTCCGAAAGCATCACGGCCTTCAGGAAGAGCGGCGGAACGTTGTACTTCTGGCCCATTCGGTTCAGCAGCCCGTCGTACTGGTCGGGGTCGGTTTCGACGTTCGACTGAATGGGTGTGTGCGGATCGAACGCCCGGCTCGATGAGATCCGCCGGGACGCGGTCTGGCGAGCGGCTGCGCGTGGTGTCGTTCCCTGGCGGCTGACCGATGGGGCAGCAGCGGCCGATGGTGGCTTGCTCGCCGACGATAGAGATGTCCCGGCCGCCCGCATTCCGCGCGCTATAGCACCAGCCTCGATCAGTGACACGTGGGCCTGGGAGGGGACGCCCGAAGCGAGCGGATCGATGGCCATCTTGCGACCGAGCTTGCTACGGTAGCGCGCCAAAGAACATCGGCCTCAACGCCGAATGACCCCGGCTGCTCTCCCTATTTTCGGAAGATTCAAATGGCCGACCGAATCCCGGACCCCACACTGATGGCCCGGCTCCAGCCGAGCGTCAAGCGCATTCACGGGGAGTTCGAACACCTCCAGGCGCCGCGCTGGTCGGCAGGCGGTGGCTAAAGGTATACGGCCTCGTAATCCCCGGCGCGCAACGCTTCCACCAGCGACTCGTCGCCGGTGATCGCGTGCGGGAAGCGGGTTGCCGCCCGTCCCGCCTCCGCCGCCGTGTGCGCATCGGATCCTCCGATTCCAGGATGCGGAAAGCCTTTGGCCAGCCCGGTCGCAGCGAGGTTTTGCAGGCGGGAATCCGAGCCGTTGATCGCCTCCACCGATCGGAAGAACTCCACGGTGTCGCGCGTCACCTTAAGAAGACCGTCCCGCGCGGGATGCGCGAGGTAAAGCAAGGCGCCGTCGTGTTGGGCAGTGGAGAAGAGGGTGGCCGCGGAAGCGCTCACCGCCCCTCGCAGCCCGAAGGCGAGGAGGTGGCCAAGGTCCGTCGAGACTTCGATCGCGGCAAAAACTGGGAAGTCGTGTCGCGCCCGCAACCGAGCCAGTTCGTCGGCCGGCCAGGGTCGGTCGTGCTCCGTAAGGCAGACCCCCTCGAGGCCGCGTTCCCGTGCAAGCCGCACCAGTTCGTCGACGCTAAGAACACTGCAGGCGGAGAGGGACTGCGTGTGGCAGTGGAGGTCTATCAGCGTGGGAGTTTCATCCCGTAGATCTCACCGAGGAGGTCGAGAAACGCCGCCATCGGCCCTGACTGCGGCTTACTGCGGCGGTACATGACGGCGATGTCGCGCTCTACGGGCTCCGCCGCCTCGATATGCACCTTATGTAGCGTGCCGAGACGCATCTCGCGCTCCACCGATACTTCCGGCAGAAGCGCAATGCCCAGGTTCGACTCCACCATCTTCTTCGTCGCCTCAATGCTGTCCAGCTGCATCTGCTGCTGCGGCACGACGCCGAGGTCGCGGAAGAGTCCGAGGATCATCCCGTAGTAGCCCGAGTCCCGGTCGAACAGGATGAGCGACTCGTCCGCGAGGTCGTCCACCTTCACGGAGCCACGCTTGGCGTAGCGATGCTGGGATGACACGACCAGCACGAGCTCGTCTTTGTAGAGCGTCACCGTCCGCACGTCCGGGTGGTTGATCGGCCGGCCAAAACCGACCTGCACGTCGTCGTCCAGCACCATTTGCAGGACTTCATCCGAATGGCCGGTGCGCACGAGCACGTCAACGCCCTCGTGGTTGTCGCAGAAGACCTTGAGCAAGCGCGGAAGCACATAGGTGCCAACGGCCGGCGCAGTCCCGATCGTCAAGCGCCCCGAGGTCCCATCACGCGTCCCTTCGAGCACCATCAGCCCGTCGTTGAGCGTGCGCAGCACCCGCTGAGCGTACGGCAGGAAGGAGCGCCCGGCGTCGGTCAGCTTGACTCCGCGGCCCATACGCTCAAAGAGGGCCTGGCCCACTTCGCGCTCAAGAGACTGAATGCGGTTGCTGAGGGAAGGTTGGGCGACGTTCAGGAGGTCGGCGGCGCGGCTAAAACTGCCACAGTCCGCGGCGGCGATGAAGGCGTCCAACTGGGCAAGTTCCAAGGATGACTGACCTGCAAGCTATAGTGCTGGGCTATAGGGTCACGATACTCCGTGCCGCAACCATAGGCCAGACCTTTCCATCCATCCGAAATGCCGAGGACATCGCTATCAGTCGAAGTAGCGGCCGAGCACCCATTGCATGATGTCGCGGGCCGTAATGATGCCGACGAGTTGGCCGTTGCGCACGACGGGGATGTGGCGGAAGCCGCCGTCGCCCATCTTGTTGAGCGCCCACGCCATCATGTCGGTGTCGCGCAGCACCACCGGGTCCGGGGTCATGAACGCGGCGACGGGCCTGTCGAGGTCGCCCGGCAGATTCGCGACCTTCTTCAGCAGGTCGCGTTCCGTGAAGATGCCGGCGATTTCAGCCCCGTCCGTCACGACCACTGCGCCCGAGGCGTCGCCCTGCATCACTCGCACGGCCTCGCGGACCGTGGCATCGACGGGGATCGTACGCGGCTTCGAAAGCCGGACGGAGGATATTGGCCGCGCCAGATCGCTGTCGCTGGCAATCTGGTCGCCCTCCGGCACATCGATGCTGCGGAGGTCCATCAGGCAGTTCTCGCAGGTGTCGACGCCCTCGATGTTCTCCGACCCGCAGCTCGGACATACAACGATGTTTCTCTGCTCGACGGTCATCGGACCCTCCCGCGCTAAACGAACCGAGGCCCCACGATTCATGGGAGTCCCGACTGTATCAGATTCGCGACTGAAATTGGCAGATCAGGAGACTTCCCAGGTCTCGCCGCTGTTCAGCAACTCTTCGAGGCTCCCAAGTCCCTTCGCCTGCGCGTTGGCCACCTGTTCTGCCACGAGCTGGTCAAAGATCGGCGCTTCCACATCGCGGAAAACTCCGATCGGCACCGGGAATTCCGGGTAGTCCATGCCAACGAGGATGTTGGCCAGGGTTGGATTGCTGGTGTGGATATCGTGGACCAGGAGGCCGTCGTCCGAGGTGGCGTTCTGGACGATTTCCGGGGTGAACCCGTTGAGCCGAACCCCGTGCTCCAGGTCCTTGCCGAAGCGGACCGGTTTGCCGTGCTCGATGTACGTCATCCGGTCCTGGCGTACCTCCTTGTCGGCGAACGCCGCGAACGCGCCGTCGTTGAAGATGTTGCAGTTCTGATAGACCTCGACGAACGAAGTGCCCCGGTGCTGCGTCGCCCGGTAAAGCGTCTCTTCCAGGTGTTTCGTGTCGCGGTCGATGGAGCGAGCGACGAACGTCGCACCCGCGGCCAGCGCGATTCGCGTTG
>JBGOVF010000123.1:0-6761 GCA_041477975.1 Tepidiformaceae bacterium | reverse complement strand
TTCGCCTCCTACGACGATGAAGGCCGCGTGGCCGACTTCACGCCCGCGAACCACGTTGGGGGCTGGGGCGCGATCGACGGGCGCACGGCGGTCGTCTGCGCCGACGATTTCACTTCGCGCGGCGGGCACGCAGACGGGGCGATCAGTGCGAAAAGCGGATACCTGGACCGCCTCTCCATCGAGCTTCGCGTTCCCGCGGTGCGGATGCTGGATGGTTCCTCCGGCGGTGGCAGCGTGGCCGCGATGGTGCCCGCTCAACGGACCGAAGGCGAGAGCACTGCCCAGGAGAGCACGGGCGCCATCAAGGCCGGCAGGCCGCGCGTAACGGGCACCGGCGGTTCATTCCTGCCGGGGCACCTGGGGAGCACCATGTTCACCGAACAGCTCTCCACCGTGCCGGTGGTCAACATGTTGTTGGGGAGCGTGGTCGGGATTGGCGCCGCCAAGGCAGTGCTCGGTCACTTTTCGGTCATGGTGCGCGACATCGCTCAGCTGTTTGTGGCCGGGCCTCCGGTGGTGAGCCACGCCATGGGGTACGACATCTCGAAGGAAGACCTCGGCGGGTGGCAGATCCACTGCAAGAACGGTTCGGTCGACAACCTCGCGGAGACGGAGGAAGACGCCGCGGAGATGACCAGGCGGTTCCTCTCTTATGTGCCCTCGAACGTGTACGAAGCGCCGCCGGTGCTCGCGCCGAACCTCGCGGACCCGGCGGACCGGCGAGATGAAGAGCTGTTCAACCTCATCCCGCGCAAGCGCACGACCACATTCGACATCCGCAAAGCGATCACGCTGATGGCCGACGCCGGGTCGTTCTTCGAAATCGGACCGCTCTGGGGCACGGACCAGGTAGCGGGTTTCGTGCGGTTCAACGGGCATCCCCTGGGAGTCATCGCATCGGATAGCCGTCACGTCAACGGCGGAGCTATTACCGCGGACGGCTGCGACAAGTTGACCCGCCACCTGGACCTTTGCGACCTGTTCCACTTGCCGATCCTGAACCTGGTCGACAACCCCGGCTTCGCCGTGGGCCTGGAGCACGAGACGGCCGGGACCATTCGCAAAGGCGGCCAGTGGATGGTGGCCTTCGCCCAGGTGGGCGTGCCCATCTTCACCGTGCTCATGCGCAGGAGCTTTGGCGTGGCCGGCAACAACTTCGCCACGCCGCAATCGAGGCCGTCGGTCCGCGTGGCCTGGCCGGCCGCGGATGTCGGCGGTATCCCGCCGGAGGGCGGCATCGAGGCCGCGTACCGGCGCCAGTTGGCCGAGGCGGCGGACCCGGCGGCGTTGCGGGCAGAGCTGAACGCTCGCATCGAGAGTGCGCGAGGGCCGTTGGGGCCGCTCTCCAGGTTCCAGATCGAGGAGATCATCGACCCTCGTGACACACGACGCCTTGTCTGCGAGTGGGTGGAGACCGCTTACAAGGTGGCCTCGCAGGCGGCCCGGCTCGGCCCTCGGGCGTTGCAGTTCCGGCCTTGATAATTTCAGGCCAGCCGCAGCGGAGCGCTGGTCGATAGCTCCCAGGACCTGAGGTGGACAGCTCCGGCGTACCAGCCCCACGGAAGGGGCCGGCTCCGCCCGGCGAATGGCCGCGCAGCAGGCGTCGACCTCGGAACAGTTACTGCCGATCGTTCCATAGTTTGCAGCCATCGTGGTATTGGAATATCAATGCATTCCAGTGGGCGCGTTGACATTCGCAATGGCCGCGCTATGATCGGTTGCCACGCGCCGTGCCAGACATGGTCCGCACGCAGATGTGCCTCGCGTAACGGAAGTGCAGATGGTCGACTTCGGAATCTTCTATGAGATCCAGGTGGATAGCCCGCTGAAGCACCGGGACCGTGAGTACCGCGTGTTTCACGAGGTGCTGGAGCAGGTGCCGTTCGCCGAGAAGAATGGATTCACCTACTTCTGGACGGTCGAGCACCATTACCAGCCCGGATTCGCGCATTCCTCGGCGCCTGAGGTGCTCTACGGGGCGATCAGCCAGATCACCACGACCATGCGAATCGGCCACGCCGTCGTGCTGTTGCCGTTCCCGTACAACCACCCCGTACGCATCGCCGAGCGCGTCGCGACGCTCGACATCCTGAGCAAGGGCCGTGTTGAACTTGGCATGGGCCGGTCGGCAACGGTGCAGGAGCTCGGCGGCTTCGGCATTCCGCCGGGGGAAACCCGGGCCCGCTTCGATGAGGCGCTCAAGATCCTGCTCACGATTTGGACTAGCGAAGACGGGACGTTCTCGCACAAGGGGCGCTACTTCGACATTCCCGAACGGACCGTTGTGCCGATGCCGATCCAGAAGCCATACCCGCGAATGTGGATGCCATCGACGGATGCCACGATCCCGGGCCGGCTCGGCATCGGTTACCTGGGACTGGTCGTGGCCACACCGCCCGACGAAGTGCAGCGACGCATCGACGAATACGACGAGGCTGCGAAACATCCCGAACCCGTCGGCCCGGTGATCAACAACAAGAAATCGGTGTTCTACATGGCCCACTGCGCGGAGACGAACGCAAAGGCTCGCAGCCAGGCGGAGCGGTCGTTCCTTTCGTACGTTGCGATTGCCGGCCAGAACGCCGCGCGCCTGAAGGCCTCCACGCAGGGCATCGTGGACGCCCCGGCGCGGCCGGGCTTCGCAGTTGACCCGGCCGCCAAGTCGATCGACACCAGTATGTTCACGATGGACTGGATGCTTGAAAACCGGACCGCGATCTGCGGTGACCCGGATACCTGCATTCGCCAGATCGAGGACATCCTCAAGGTCGTCAAGGTCGATCAGCTCATGCTGATGAAGCAGTTCTGGGCGATGTCGCACGAACAGACGATGAAGTCGATCGAACTCTTCGGGACGCACGTTATCCCGCACTTCGCGAAGCAGGGCGTGAAGGTGCAGGCGGGCGCCTAGAGGCCGGTGGGCGCCGACCTGACGCCTTACCCGCAGCCGAGCTGCGTCGCCAGGTCGTGGAAGTCCGTGGCGACGAACTGGAAGGCGGGGTCCGGTGTGAGGTCGACTTCAATGCTCGGCCCGGCCTCCGTTGGTCGCGGGACGAACGCCGCCGCCAGTCCGACCTTCTGTGCCGCCTGGAGGTCCCTCTTGTGCGCCGCAACCATCATCACCTGTTGCGGTTCGAGCCCGAGGATGCGAGCGCCGGCGAGATAGCACTCCGGCTCCGGCTTGTAGGCGCCGGTCACGTCGGCGGCCAGCACACAATCCCACTGCAGGCCCGCGTGGCGCGCCATATCGACGAGCAGGCTCACGTTCCCGTTCGAGAGCGTGGAACAGATGTATTTCGTCCGCAGGCGGGCCAGGCCGGCGGCCGCATCGGGCCAGGCGTCGAGCCAGTGCCACGCGCGGTTCCAGTCCTCGATTGCAGCCTGGCCCAGGCCCTTGATCCCGTGCGCTTCGATGAGCATGTCGAGCTTCCGCCGGTGGAGTTGGTCGGCCGTCATGAACGGCAGCTCGCCACGACGCACCATGGCGCTGCCGCGCATGTAGCCGTCGTAACGCCACTCATCGACGAAAGCAGGCCAATCCAGCTCGAGCCCGAGCTTGGCGCCGACGGCCTCGCACTCGCGAATCACGCTCGTGCGCCAATCCACAACAGTCCCGAAGACATCGAACGTCAGTGCTCGGATGTCGGAGAGAGGCGACTCGGTCACGCCGCCATTCTATCCGCGTTTCGGCGCCGGTAACGCCGGCCTCCCGCCGTATACTCGCGACCCACGGAGGGTGTGCAGAGATGGAAAGCTTCGAAGGCAAGGTTGCGGTGGTTACTGGCGGGGCGAGCGGACTCGGGCTTGCCATGGCTCAACGCTTCGCCGATGCGGGGATGAATATCGTTCTCGGTGACATCGAGGCTGAGCCGCTGGCGATGGCGGAGGCGGCCATCGCCGCAAAGGGCGTAAAGGTACTCCCGAAGCGGACCGACGTCGCGAAGGCGGGGGACGTGGAAGCGCTCGCCGAGAGCGCCTACAAGCGGTTCGGCAGCGTCAACGTGCTCTGCAACAACGCCGGCGTTGGCGGGAGCCCCGGAGCCATGTGGGAACTCTCAGAAGCGGACTGGCGCTGGGTCATCGATGTCGACCTCTGGAGCGTGATCCACGGCGTGCGCAGCTTCGTGCCGCGCATGATCGCCAGCGGGCAGGAGGCCCACGTCGTGAACACGGCCTCGGTCGCGGGGCTGGTGAGCGGCGCCGTGGGCGGGCCGTATACCGTTGCCAAGTTCGGCGTGGTCGCGCTCTCCGAACAGCTCTACTACGAGCTTGGGCGGGCCGGCCACAACATCGGCGTTTCGGTGCTCTGCCCCGGGTTCGTGAACACGAACATCTACGACTCTTCGCGCAACCGCCAGGCCGAGTACGGCGAGCCGAACGTCGAACCTTCGCCTGAAGCTCAGCAACGGCGGGCGATGCTGGAAGCGATGCGGACCACGATGATCCAGCCCTCGGAAATCGGCGAACTCGTGTTCGAAGCGGTGCGCACGCGCAACCTCTACATCATCCCGGCGGGCAGCGAAGCATTGGATAGTGCGGTCCGCGCCCGTCTCGAGAACGTCGTGGAGCGGCGCAATCCGCCGGTCCAGCTGGCCATCGTCTAGCACCATTCGCGCGCTCCGGGACGGATTCTGGCCATCTCTCAGGCGAGAATGGCCGCGGCGGCCTGCGCGCGGTATTCGGCGGGTCCGTCTCCGCCTTCGAGCATGACGCGGACTTCGCCGCGGATGTCTTCCACCGATGCCCCGACGAGGATGGCGAAGTCGCCTGGCTCCGCGTCCCAATCGTGGACGCGCGGGTCCCAGCCGGCGAACGATCGCGGCGGGAGCGCAATTCGGACATCGCGCGACTCCCCGGCCGCCAGTACGGCCTTCGCGAAGCCCTTCAACTCCCGGTCCGGGCGCAGGAGCGTCGAGACGAGGTCATGCACGTAGACCTGGACGACGGCGCTGCCTCGGCGAGCGCTCGTGTTCGTGACGGGCACAGTGACCTCAACGCTATCGTCGCCTCCGATCGTGGCGCGGTCCAAACGCGGCGGACCGAAGTCGAATTCGGCGTATGAGAGCCCGTGGCCGAACGGGAACGCCGGGACAGTGCCCCGACGGCGGAAGCCGCGATACCCCACGAAGACCCCTTCGCCGTATGAGACCGTCCCTGACTCACCCGGGTAAGTGAGGTCGGCCGGGTTGTCCTCGACGCGCACCGGGAAAGTGGTCGGCAGGCGTCCGCCGGGATCGCGCGCGCCGAAGATGACGTCAGCGATCGCGTCCCCACCCTCCTGGCCGGGATACCAGGCGTACAGGACCGCCGCCACGCGGTCCGCCCAGGGCATCGCCACGGGCGAGCCTGCGTTGACCACGACAATGGTCCGTGCGTTGGCGGCAGCCACGCGCTCGATGAGTTCGTCCTGCCGGCCGGGCAGAGCAAGGCTCACGCGGTCCGTGCCCTCCCGTTCCCAATCGGCGTTCAGCCCGACCACGACGACGGCGACATCGGATTCGGCGGCCAGCGCGACAGCGCGCTCCAGCAGGCCCGCGGGTTCCGGCTCGCGGCAGCCCACTGCCACACCGGACATCGCTCCGGAGACCGGAGACTGGAACTCGACGATGACCTCGTGGGGTTCGCCGGCCTTGAGGTCGACGTCGGCCCCGACTTCGTCGCTGCCCCGGCCGTAGTAGGACGAGCCGCGTTTCCAGCCGGTCCAGTCGTCGACCAGCAGGTTGCCGTCAAGGAAGAGACGGCTCAGCCCCGCGCTGGTGAGGGTAAAGCGGTGCGTCCCACTGTGCTCAGCCCGGAAGGTCGCCTTCGCCCGGAACGAGTACCGTCCCGTGATCTCCGGCGGTGTGGCGCCCGCCATCCAGCGGTGCGACAACTGGCGAACCGTGCGGACCAAGGCGGGCTCGCCCGCGAAGTCGGCATTGTCGAAGAACTCGATCCGTGCGCCCTCCTCCAGTCCGCGTTCGAGCGGCGGCGTAACCCGGTCGATGCGGCAGCCCTGTTCGTACCGGACATGGGTGCCCGGGCCAGCCTGGGCGCGCAGCGCTTCGAGCGGCTGGACAACGTGGTGCGGCTCCACCCGTGAACTGCCGCCGCCCATGATCGTGAGGTTGTCGGCGTTGGGGCCAATAACCGCGATAGAGCGCGCCGACCCGGGCGTCAGCGGCAGCGCCGCGTCGCGGTTGACGAGCAGTACCATGCCGTCGGCGGCAGCTTCGCGAATGAGCGCGCGATGCTCGGGTCGGTCGACCGCCGCCTCCGGCGCGTCCGGATCATCGGTGAAGGCGCCGGTCCGAAGCGCCAGACGGAGCAGGCGGCGCGCCTTGTCGTCGATGGTCGCCTCGGTGACTTCGCCGCGTTCGACGGCGTCGCGCAGTTTCGCGCCGAAGTAGCGGGGCGGGCCCGGCATTTCCAGGTCGAGCCCGGCGTTGGCGGCTGCGACGGTTGACTTCGTCCCCACCAGTCGGACATCACGAGGCCATCGAAGCCCCACTCCCCTTTGAGGAGCCTGGCCACGAGGTCGTCCTGGTCGCAGGCGTACTTGCCGTTGATGCGGTTGTAGGCGGTCATCACTGCCCAGGCGCCGGCGCGGCGGATCGCTGCTTCAAACGGCGACAGGTAGATCTCGTGGAGCGCCCGCTCTCTGACTTCCGAGCTGATGCTCTGGCGTTCGAACTCGGAATCGTTGCAGACGAAGTGCTTCATGGTCGCGGCTACGCCCTCGCCCTGGATGCCTTCCACGAACGCGACGGCCAGCTCCGCCG
>JBGOVF010000355.1:0-3568 GCA_041477975.1 Tepidiformaceae bacterium | reverse complement strand
GGCCGGGGCGGTGGCGGGTTCGGCGGCGACCCGTGGGCGCCGGGCACGCAGTTCACTATGGCCTACGGGCTTTCTGGCGCGCCATCGAACTACTCACACGCGATGACCCGGCACAACCACCGCTTCGGCACCACCCCAGACGACTTCGCGCACATCGCCGTGGTCACCCGGCAGTGGGCGACCTTGAACCCGCGGGCCGTGATGCACTCGAAGGAAACGCATCCCGAGGGCGGACCGATCACGGTGGAGGACGTGCACAACGCGCGGATCATCGCGTGGCCGCTGACGTTGCTGCACTGCTGCCTTGTGACCGATTACGGCGGAGCGGTGCTGGTGACGAGCCCCGAGGTCGCAAGCAGCGTGAAGACGAAGCCGGTCTGGATTGCGGGGGCAGGCGAGAGCATGAGCCACCAGAACATGCTCGAGATGGAAGACTTCACGGCGACCTCCGCGGCAGCGTCGTCAGCGGCGGCGTACAAGATGGCGGGAATGGGGCCGGACGACATGGAAATGGCCATGATCTACGACTCGTTCACCATCACCGCCGGGATCACGGCTGAGATGCTAGGACTGGCGCCGCGCGGAGAGGGCTTCACGCTTTGGCGGGATGGCCACGCCGCCCCGGGCGGCCGGTTGCCGATCAACACGAACGGCGGCGGCCTTTCGTTCAACCATTCGGGCATGTACGGGATGCAGCTATTGGTAGAGGCGTACCGCCAGCTCTCCGGGACGGCCGAAGATGGGGTCAACGGCATCAAAGGCAAGCAAACGAAGGCTCGCTCGTGTGTCGTGAACGGCACGGGCGGCAGCCTTTCGACGACAGGGACGCTCGTGCTCGTCGCCGACTAAGGAGGAGTCCATGGCAACACGAGCGCTCGTCCTGGGAGGCGGAGGGCCGGTTGGGATCGCGTGGGAGTCGGGCCTGGCCGCGGGGCTGGCAGCGGCCGGCGTCAACGTAACCGAGGCGGACTTCATCGTTGGGACGTCGGCGGGCTCGGTCGTAGGGGCGCAGCTCGCGCTGGGCCGATCAGCTGAGTCGCTGGCGGCCTCGCAGATGAGGGAGACGCCGGTACCGCCGCCTGCGGCCGGAGTGTCGAGCCCGGCGCCCGCACCGGACCTCACCGGCCTGATCGGCATGATGATGAAGATGGCGAGCTTCGATGGACCTCCGGAGGCTATGCGGGCCGAACTCGGCGCGTTTGCGCTCGCGGCGAAGACGGCGCCAGAGGAGGCGTTCATCTCGGGCTTCGGCCGGATGGATGGCATGGGAGCCGCGCAGTGGCCCGGGCACAAATACGCGTGCACGGCCGTCGACGCGCTCAACGGCGAGTTCGTGACCTGGAGCGTCGAATCGGGCGTGGAACTGGGACGGGCCGTGGCCTCCAGCTGCAGCGTTCCCGGGATCTTCCCGCCGATCACCATCAACGGCCGCCGGTACATCGATGGCGGCATGCGTTCGGCGACGAACGCGGACCTGGCCGCGAGCTACGAGAAGGTCATCGTGGTGTCGGTAACGGGCAGCACGAACGCACCGGCTGGCACGCCCCAGGCGGCCATGATGGAACGCACGCGGGCACGCTTCGAAGAGGAGCTGGCTGCGATTCGAGCGGCGGGGGGCGAGGTGCTCGTCATCACCCCGGATGCGGGTGCGCTACAGGCGTTCGGCGTGAATTTGATGGATGCTTCGCGACGCTCCGCTGTTGCCCAGGAAGGTATTCGCCAGGGCAAGGTTGAGGCGGGCCGCGTCCGCGACTTCTGGGCGTGATTGGATTCCCAGGTTCGCGGCGACGAACGGTTACCGCGAGTTTGCCGGAAGTTTACGAGGCGTAAGGGATTACCCGATACCCGTAGGTGTCGATGCATTCGGACAATTGTTCCAGGTAGATAAAAGGTGAACACCATGGAACAACGACGAGTTGTCTGCGCCTGGTGTGGGCTTGTGCTCCGGGCCGGGAAGGGACCTACCTCTCACGGGATTTGCCCCCGCTGCCGCTCCAACTGGACGCGCGCCGTTGACCGGTCACGGCGAAGCGCCTCATCGAAGGCCGGCAGACGTTGATGGACTCGGCCGGGCCGTAATTACGGGCTCAAAGCGGTTGCTCGGCAATCGCGCGCCCAAGTAGGCTGCGCCACATTCGACGCGTAACCGCGTCATCTGAAGAAGGCGCTTAATGCCCGACGAATCGGTGGTCCTCTACGAAGAGCGGGACTCGCTCGCGATCGTCACGATCAACCGTCCTGAGAAGCTGAACACCCTCAACGACGCGGTGATCCAGGGGATCGCCGACGGGATTGATGCGGCAACTGCTTCGGCCGATGTCTCGGCGATTATCCTGCGCGGTGCGGGACGGACGTTCACGGCCGGGTACGACCTGAACCCCGGGCCAAACCGGGTCGCGCCGCGGCGGCACTACGGCGCGGCCGAGGTGGAGCACCGGGCCGGCGCCTGGGACCCCGTGCGTGACTATGCGTTCATGGGCCACAACATGCGGCGGTTCATGAAGCTCTGGGAGTGCCCGAAACCAGTCGTGGCGCAGCTGCACGGATACGCGCTCGGGGGCGGGACGGACCTCCTCCTGTGTGCCGATCTGATCTTCATGGCTGAGGACGCGATCCTCGGGTACCCGCCGTCCAGGGTGTACGGCACGCCGACGACGATGATGTGGGTCTACAGGCTGGGGCTGGAGCATGCGAAGCAGTTCCTGCTCTCGGGTGACCAGATCGATGCGGAGACGGCGCTGCGCATCGGGCTTGTCTCGAAAGTCTTTCCGCTGGACCGCCTGGCTGAGGAGACGGAGCGCTACGCGATGCGGTTCAAGAACATCCCGGCGAACCAGTTGGCCCTGAACAAGATGCTCATCAACCAGGCCTACGAGAACATGGGCCTGCGCACGACGCAGATGTTCGGCACGTTGTTCGATGGGATCACGCGCCACACCGAGGAGGCGCTGCGCTGGCGCGAGAGCTTCGGCCAGATCGGGTTCCGCGAGACGATCACGAAGCGCGACGGCCCCTTCGAAGACTACGGCGAACGGCCGCGGAAGTAGCTTCGTCGATCGCAGCATGGCGAATGATTCGCGACGTTTGTCGATTGGCTGGGCGCGTAATCGACGCACAGGCAGGAGGCGTCTTCGGGACTGCGCGAAGTACAGTCTTGAGACCGGCCGCCACGAAGCATGCGAAGGAGACCGCCCTATGCGATTCATGATGATCTGCAAGACCGCCGACCCGGGCGCGGAGTCCGGTGACTTCCTCAAGAAGCTGGGGAGGTTTTCGGAAGCGCGCAACGAGTTCGAACTGGCGGCAACGCTGACGCGAGACACGCGGGAACGGGACTTGCTGTTGTCGCAGGCGGCGGAGTGCGCGGGCGATGAAGGCTGACGGGCGGCGGAGCGTTGGCGGTGCGGCCTGTAAGATTGAAATGGAGCCGAAGTGGCGGAATGGCAGACGCGGCGGTCTCAAACACCGCTGAGTGAAAGCTCGTGTGGGTTCGAATCCCACCTTCGGCACCAGTGTTGTAGAGGGCAGAGGTCAGACGATAGAGGTTAGGGAGTGGGGCGGAGTGATT
>JBGOVF010000172.1:0-5761 GCA_041477975.1 Tepidiformaceae bacterium | reverse complement strand
GTGATCGCCGGTGAGCACCTTCACCTCCACTCCAAGGCGCGCCAGGTGGTCGAGCGCTTCCATCGCCCCGGGCTTCGGTGGGTCGCTAAACCCGAGGAACCCCACGAACTCCAGGCCCCTGAGGTCGTCCTCGCCGACTTCACCATCCTCGTGAGCGGCGATGGCGACAGTCAGCGGCCGAATGCCGTGCGAGACCAGGTCATCCAGGGCCGCCTGCGCGCTCGCTGCCCAGCCGCTGCCCCAGCTAGGACCGCTCGAACACCGGGCCAGCACTTCCTCAGCGGCGCCCGTCACCACCAGCCAGGTCTGGCCGTCGTTCGGGTCCCTCGCCAGCACTGCGCCCGCGCGCCTCGTGTACGAAAACGGCAGTCCGCCGCGCGCCTCCCATGGGGTGTCGCTGGCCGCGGCGAGCCTGGCGTCGAGCGACAGCGCCAGGTCGATCGGGTTCCGCGGCGGCAGGCCCTGCCACGCCGGAAGAAATGCCGCCGCCCACTCCAGCACGCCGCGCTCCTTCCGCTCGGGGCCGTCCACGATGCGTTCCAGCGTGATCGTCCCGGCCGTCAGCGTCCCCGTCTTATCGGAGAACAGCACTTCGATGTTGCCCAGGTCCTCGATCGCGACGAGGTGGCGGACGATGACCTGTCGCGCCGCCAGCCTGCGCGAGCCGGTCGCCAGGCTGACTGTGACGATCGCCGGAAGGAGCTGCGGGGTGAGCCCCACGGCGATCGCCAGTGCGAACAGGATCGATTCGAGCCATCCTCTCCCGAGGAGCGCGTTCGCCCCGAGGATGAACGTGGTGAGGACGGCGGTGGCGCTCACGAGCAGTAGAGAGAACCGGCGCAGGCCGCGCTGAAATTCGGTCACCGGCGGCGGCGTTTCCAGGCGGCGGGCGATGCCGCCGAGCATCGTCGCCCGTCCGGTGGCGACGACGATTCCCTCGCCGTCCCCCGAGCGGACCGTGCTTCCGGCGAGCAGGATCGCCGACATCTCACCGCCATCGTCGGGCGCCGCCGCCGTCTTCTCCACTGCCACCGATTCACCGGTCAGCACCGATTCGTCGACCGCCAGGTCTCGCGCGCTCGTAATCCGCACATCTGCCGGGAGGATGTCCCCGGTCTCCACGCGGAGCAGGTCGCCGGGCACGAGCTGCTCCGCCGGGATCTCGATCAGCCTGCCTTCCCGGGTCACGCGCGCGCGTCGGGTGACGTGCGATTCGAGCAGCACCGCCGCCTGGTTGGCCCGGTACTCATCGAAGAATCCGAGGCCAACCGAGAGTGACATCACCGCCGTGATGATTACCGCATCGGTGCGTTGCCCGACGACGAACGACACGAACGCCACCAGGATCAGCAGGCCGAGCAGCGGATTGGCCAGCTGCCGAAGAAAGATCCGAAGCGCCGTGGCGCGTTGCCTTGGGAGGACATTCGGCCCGCCGGCCGCGAGCCGCGTGGCCGCTTCCGCGTCCGTCAAGCCGGACTCGTTCGTGCCCAACGCCGCGCGGACGCCATCGAGCGGCATCCTCGCCCAATCGTCGAGAGACCTTACGCCAGCCGGGTTTGCAGTCATCGGGCGGATGCTACGCGAGGCTGGCCAGCGCCTGCCGCCTGCCGCACTCGTTCTTACTCTTCCCCCACCGCGATCACTTCGGTTCGCACTTCCAGTACCTCCGCATCCAGCCGCCACTCCTCGATCGCCCGCGCTATCTCCTGCAACTGCGCGTCCGCGTGCGCGCCGTCGTTCGAAACACACACCGCTGCGATGGTCGCGAAGCCCACCGCATCCAGGTCGTCCACCTCGGCGACGCTCGCGTTGTACCGACCGCGCAGCCGCTCAACCACCGACTTCACGATGGTGCGCTTTTCCTTGAGCGTGCGGGACGGGAGGCGGAGGCGGATGGAGAGGAGGCCAATGGTCATTGCGGCTGCCGTCCCACGCCGTTTGTCACCAATGGAAAAGAATCCGCCCTGGCGAAGCGCTGGCGACTGGCCACTACCAACTAAGAACTACCAAGGAACTGGGCCGGAGCGGGCTCTTCCTCTTCCAGGCCGGGCAACGGCGGCAGTTCGGCCGCGCTGCGGATGCCGAAGTGTTCGAAGAACTTCATCGTCGTGCGGTAGAGCTTCGGGCGGCCCGGGCCTTCGGCCTGGCCGACGTTGTCGATCAGCCCGCGCTGCTCCAGCGTCGAGACCAGCTTGTCGCTGTTCACGCCGCGGATGGCCTCGATTTCGGCGCGCGTGCACGGCTGGCGGTAGGCGATGATCGTGAGCGTCTCCAGCGCCGCCCGCGTGAGGCGCTGGGCCGGGCCGGTGCCCAGCAGCTGATCGATGTACGCCGCGTAGTCCGGCGCTGAGACGAGCTGGTAGCGTTGGCCGTCCTCCATCACGCGCAGGCCGCGCGCTTCGTAGTCACCGGTCAACTGCTGGAGCGCGCGCTTCGCGGCGCCGTCGCTTACGCCGGCCGCGCGCGCGAGCGCCCCCAGCGTTTGCGGCTCATCGGCGACAAAGAGAAGCGCCTCCAGCACCCAGGGCAGTTCACTCGGGGGCGGCGGAGGCGCCGGAGACTGGGCGTCACTCATTCGCGGGGCGATCCTCGTCCGGCGCGGGCTCCGGGCCCGGCGCGGTCACTGGTCGCATCGTAGTCGTGGGCTCCGTTCGCGGCGAGTCGAAATCGATGGGGGCAACCGTTGCCTGCGGCTTGGCCCGCCCCGGAACGGGCCGAGCCGATACCTCGTCGTAGTGAATCCGGATCGCCGGCCGGCGCACGTTCGTCACTCCCACCTGATCGCGCAGAACACCGGCCACGCCCTGGCCCAGCACAGTCGTCGCATGGGCAATGCTCGCGCTCGGTTCGATCCAGGCGTCCAAGCTCGTCTCCACGGCGCCGCCGGCAAGCCGCACCTTCGGGGCGACGCGCCGTATCTCGGGCAATTGCTCGAGCTCGTCGCGCAGCAGGTTCTCGATGGCATCGTTCGAAACCTCAACCGTGCCGCCGTCTGCTTGCTTCATTCGCAGCGTGCTGCGGCTCTCCGCCGTCTTCGCAACCGCGAGCAGGAACGTCATCACGCCGAGCAGGCTGATCGCCACCATTAACGCCGTCAACGACCACTTGAGACTGTCACTGCTCGTGATCGCCGCCGTCAGGTTCAGGTCCGAAACGTTCAGGTCCAGCTTCTGGTCCTGGTTCCAGGCCATCACGCCGATCCCGGCCGCGGCACCGATGACAAGCAGGCTATAGAGGGCGAGAAAGGTCCTTCGCAGGCCGTTCATAGTGCCTCCCCGGGGATACTTCCCCGCACTCCGTCATGGTACACCCCGCGGATCAAGGCACGGGTAACATGGTTATGGAGATCCATGCCGCGCGCGTAAACCGGCAGGTAGTTGTCGGAGTGGCCGAACCACAGCCGCTCGCCCTCGATCTCCCGCTCGTTCTCCCACAGCACCGGGCGGGTGCTGCCCGCGAAGCGCTCGCGAAAGGCGCGTGAAAGCTCGTCCCCGAGCGCCAACAACCGCGTCATACGCTCCTGTTTCACCGCGGGTGAAACCTGGCCCGGCCTCCCCGCGGCCGCGGTTTTCGCCCGCTCCGAATAGGGGAAGCAGTGCAGGCGGGCGAAGCCAACTTCGCGGCAGAGGTCGAGCGTGGCTTCGAAGTCGGCATTGGTTTCGCCCGGGAAGCCGGCGATGATATCGGTCGTGATCGCGGCATCCGGCGCCGCAGCGCGGATGCGTGCCGCAGCGTTGCGGAATTCCGCCGCCGTGTAGCGGCGCCGCATCGCCGCCAGCGTCGCCTTGCTGCCCGACTGGAGCGCGAGGTGAAAGTGCGGCATTAGCCGTGGGTCCTGCCAGAGCGCGAGCAATTCGGGTGTGATGTCCTGTGGCTGTAACGAACTGAAGCGCAGCCGCAGTACCTCGGTCCGTTCGAGTAGTCCCGATATAAGGTGGTGCGGCTTGAGCGCGGGCGCCAGGTCCCGCCCCCATGCCCCAAGCTGTGTGCCGGTGATCACCGCCTCGCGCGCGCCAGCCTCGACCGCCCGCGCCACTTCCCGCGCCACCGCTTCAACCGGCCGCGACTCCTCTCGCCCGCGCGTCCGCGGCACGATGCAAAAGGCGCAAACATCGTTACAGCCTTCCTGCGCCTTGATGAACGCGCGGGTGTGGAGGCCAGTTCTGAGTGCTGAGTTCTTAGTTCTTAGCGGGGACCGGCCTCGCGCCGCCAGAAACTCCAGGAGCGTGGCCTTGTCCGCGTCACGTGTCCCCACAACAAGGTCCGCGCCCAGCGCTCCAACAGCATCGAACCCGGCCGATTGCGGGAAGCAGCCGGTGACCGTAACGGCCGCGCCCGGCGAAAGCCGCCGCACCGACCGGATCAGCCTCCGCGACTTCGCATCAGCCACATGCGTAACTGAGCACGTGTTGATAACGTACGCGTCCGCCTTGCACAGGCGATCGACCACCTCGAACCCGGCGCCGCGCAGCCCGCGCGCGATCTCCTCACTGTCGGCAAGGTTGAGCTTGCACCCGAGCGTGAGGACAGAAGCTAGACGAGCCATGAAAAGAGCGTACCGAGAGGACGGCGAAGAGCGAAGAGCGGAAAGCGTATCCTTCGACGAAACACGTACCCGCTCGGAGGTGACCCATGGGCGAGAAGGAAACAGCTACCGAGTCTGAGAGGCGTTCGAACGCGGCGCCGGTCACAGGCGATGACCCGGCGGAGGACCGCATGAAAGCCGGCCTCGACACGGCCGGCGGGGCGCTCGCCAGCGGCGCGTCCCGCGAAGCCGCCGAGGAAAGTTCGACGCGCCAGACCCCGAAGCGCGACTTCGGCGACCGTATGAAAGCCGGACTGGAGACAGCCGGCGAAGCCGCCGAGGAAAGTTCGACGCGCCAGACTCCGAAGGCCGACTTCGGGGACCGTATGAAAGCCGGACTGGAGACAGCCGGCGAAGCCGCCGCGGAAAGTTCGACGCGCCAGACCCCGAAGCGCGACTTCGGCGACTGAGCCTGGGCGCCGGAGAACTGCCAATTAACAACTGACAACTCCCAACTTCGAACTACAATGATCCTCCGAGGTGATTCCCATGGACGAAGAAGTCAGCCGCGTCATGCGCGAAGCCGAAGAAGCCGCTTCCGGCATTGGCAGCCGGGTGCTCGATGTCATTGCCCGCCGCGTCGGCCTCCACTCCGGCGCCAGCACCGCCTTCGGCGACCCGGTCGAGCGCGAAGGCGTGACCGTCGTGCCCGTGGCGAAGGTGCGCTGGGGCTTCGGCGGCGGCTATGGCCGTGGCACCGATAGCGACGACAGCGCCGACGGGGAAGTCGCCGATTTCGGCGAAGGTTCGGGCGGCGGGGGTGGCGCCATGGCCTCGCCCCTCGGCTTCATCGAACTGCGCGACGGCGAGGCCGAATTCCGCCGCATCCACGACCCGGTCACGGCGGTGCCAATCATCATTGCGGCCGGCTTCACGGCCTGGCTCGTCCTCCGCGGCCTGCGCGCGCTCGTCCGCCGCTGAGGAAAGTTGTCAGATGTTGGTTGCCGGTTGTCAGCGGCCGGCTCGGCGGCCGAGATAGTAGCCGCTGGCAGCAGCCAGCCCGCCACCCCCGAAACCCGATACCTGATACCGTCGGCCCATGGCCGACCCACGCGCGCGCGTCCGCCGCTGAGGAAAGTGGTCAGTTGTTGGTTGCCAGTTGTCAGCGCCCGGCTCGGCGGCCGCGATAGTAGCCGCTGGCAGCAGCCAGCCCGCCACCCCCGAAACCCGATACCT
>JBGOVF010000087.1:0-7783 GCA_041477975.1 Tepidiformaceae bacterium | reverse complement strand
ACGGGCGAAGGACCCGCGAGCGCGCCAGACGCCCGAATCGACGGGCCCCCGCCGGTAATTACCGTCCCGCCGATCCCTATGACCGATGGAAGCACCGGCGAGCCGCCAGCGTACGAGGTACGCATCGTTGCTCCAGGTAGCGACATCGGCCCCGGCGGTGGAGGAGGGTTCCGATCGCGGAAACAAGAAGAATCGGTCAGGGTTCAAACCCAGCCATCCGCACCCGCCACCCGCGTCGCCTGGTTCAACAACCAGGTCGGAAGTGCATGGCTGGGAGCCTACCCTACAGCTTCCGGAAGTTGGTGCCTCGCGGAGTTCACTTCGACTGGCGAGCAGACCAGCGGAAGTTGCTCATTCTCACCGAGTCGCTCACCGCAGCCCCTGGCCTTCAGCGTGGGCTTTTCCTCAAGCGGCGGCGTGATGGGCGAGGTCTCCCTCGATGTCACCGTGTCCGATGACGTCGCGCGGCTCGAGGTGCTCCACAGCGATGGTCGAACACTCAGTTTCGATGTCTCGCCCTCGCCGCCCCAATTGAACCTCGGACGTCGCTTCGCCTATCTCGGAATTGGGACTATGGCTGACACGTTCACCGTGGTCGCTTACGACGCAGATGGCGTGGAACTCACGCGCGACGCGCGGGGTCGCCCCGGCCCGCCGCCACCACCACCGTCCGCAACGCCTACGCCCTGAGCAACGAAAGAAGGGGCCTCTCGGCCCCTCCTCGCTGTCTTACCAACGGCTCTCCGCTCTACACGTCGAAGTAGAGCATGAACTCGTGCGGGTGCGGGCGCAGGCGCACGGCGTCGTGGTCGTTTTCGTACTTCCACTCCAGCCAGGTCTCGATCAGGTCCGGCGTGAAGACGCCGCCCTTTAACAGCCAGTCGTGGTCCTCTTCGAGGGCTTTGAGGGAGCCTTCGAGCGAGGTCGCGACGGTCGGCACCTTGGCCAGCTCTTCGGGGCTGAGGTCGAAGAGGTTGACCTTGTCCATCGGCTCGCCGGGGTCCCATTCGTTGAGGATGCCGTCCATACCGGCCATGAGGACGGCGGCGAAGGTGAGGTAGGGGTTGCCGGCCGGGTCCGGCGGGCGGAACTCGACGCGCTTCTGGCGCGGGTCCGGGCTCACCAGCGGGATGCGGCAGGCCGCCGAGCGGTTGCGCGCACTGTAGACAAGGTTCACGGGCGCTTCGTAGCCGGGCACCAGGCGCTTGTAGCTGTTGGTGGTCGGCGCGGCGATCGCCATGAGCGCCTTGCCGTGCTTGATCAGCCCCGCGATGTACGACTTGCACATCTTGCTGACGCCCGCGTATTCGTTCCCGGCGAACATGTTGCTGCCGTTCTGCCAGATGGAGAGGTGCGTGTGCATGCCGGAGCCGTTGTCCTGGAAGAGCGGCTTTGGCATGAAGGTGGCCACCTTGCCGTGGCGCTTGGCGACGTTCTTGACGATGTACTTGTAGAGCATCGCCTTGTCGCCCATTTTTGTGAGCGTATCGAAGCGCATGTCGATTTCGCCCTGGCCGGCGGTCGCCACTTCGTGGTGGTGCAGCTCGACCTGGATGCCGCTCGCTTCCATCACTTCGACCATCTCGTTCCGGATGTCGGTCATGGTGTCGTGGGGGCTAACGGGAAAGTAGCCTTCCTTGTAGCGCGGGCGGTAGCCCTGGTTGAGGTCGCCGCGAAGGGTGGCCTCGGCGCCGCTGTTCCAGATGCCTTCGTCCGAATCGACGCTGTAGAAGGCCTGGTGCTGATCGCCGCCGAAGCGCACCTCGTCGAAGACGAAGAACTCCAGCTCAGGCCCGACGTAGACCGTGTCGCCGATGCCGCTGTCCTTCACGTACTTCTCGGACTTCTGGGCCACGTAGCGGGGGTCGCGGCTGTAGCGCTGGCGCGTCACGGGGTCTTCCACGTTCGCGATCACCGAGAGCGACGGCGAGAGGAGGAACGGATCGATGATGGCCGAGTCCGGGTCCGGGATGAGGAGCATGTCGGACTCCTCGATCTTCTGGAAGCCGCGAATGCTGGAGCCATCGAAGCCGTAGCCGTTGGCCCAGGGCGAATTGGCGGCATCGGTCCAGTCGTTCAGTTCGTGGATGGGGCGGGTGATGTGCTGCCACAGACCGAACAGGTCCACGAACTTGATATCAACGAACCGAATCCCGTTCTGTTCGCTAAATCCTTTGATCTCTTCGGGGGTCACAAGCGTCTCCTGGGGGTTGGCGGTGGAACCGTTATTGTGCCGGGTAGCCATCTACCGGCCACGCGAAAACGGGGCGCGCCGCGATGAAGTTCTTGTTACGAGCGGATTGCGCGTTAGACGGCGACTTCACCCCGTTCGCCCGTGCGCACGCGGATGGCTTCTTCCACCGGGATGACGAAGATCTTCCCGTCGCCGATGTTGCCGGTGCGGGCGGCAGCGATGATTGCTTCGATGACGCGCTCGGTGGCCATGTCGGGGACCACGACTTCCAGCTTCACCTTGGGCAGCAGGTCCACGGTTACGGTCTCGCCGCTGCGGCCCTGGTGGACGATGCCGCGCTGGGAGCCGCGGCCCGTGACCTGGATGAAGTTCATGCCGTGGAAGCCGAGGTCGTCCAGGGCCTGCTTTACGTCGGTGATTTTCTCGGGCCTGAGAATGGCCTCAATCTTCTTCAATGCAGTTCCTTTCGGTTGGCGAATAGCCAGCAAACGGGAGTCCGTCCGCGGACGGACTCCCTCGTTATCGTTTCAGGCGCCCGGGGGCGAAAGGTTGGCGGTGGCAGCGTAGGTGACCGGTGGCGCCGGCAGGATCGAGCCGCCCGGAGTGAGGGGCACACCGCCCTCCTCCTGGGTGTAGGCGCGTTCGCCGTGCTGGGTCACATCAAGGCCGAGTTCCTCGTCGTCTTCGCTGACGCGGATGCCGATGGTGACATCGATGACCTTGAGCAGGATGAACGTCACGATGAACGAGTATGCGCCAACGGCGCCGATGCCGATAAGGGCATCGGTCAGGCGGTGCCAGTTGCCCTGGAACACGCCGTCGGCGTAGCTGAGGCCGCTGACTGCCTGGTTCGCGAAGAGGCCCGTGCCGATCGCGCCCCACATTCCGCCCACGCCGTGCACGCCGACAACGTCGAGTGAGTCATCGAAGGCGAGTTTGGCGCGAATACGGACGGCCAGGTAGCAGAGGGCGCCGGCGCCGAAGCCGATGGCGATTGCTTCCATCGGTTCGACGTAGCCCGAGGCAGGCGTGATCGCAACGAGGCCGGCCACGGCGCCCGCGGCGGCGCCAACAACGCTCGGCTTGCCGCCGATCCACCAGCTCGCCAGCGTCCAGGTCAGGCCGGCTGTGGCGGCAGCAACGGCGGTGGCAACGAAGGCGTAGACGGCCTGGCTGGAGGCGCCGCCCGCGCTCCCGGCGTTGAAGCCGAACCAGCCGAACCAGAGGATGGCCGCACCCAGCACTACCATTGTGATGTCGTGCGGCTCCATCGGTTCCTTGCCGTAGCCCTTGCGCTTACCGAACACGATGACCGCCGCGATGGCCGCGAAGCCCGCGTTCACGTGGATGGCGAGGCCGCCGGCGAAGTCGAGGGCGTTGATGCCCTGGGAGGCCTTGTCGGCGTTCGCGCTAAAGGCGCTCAGCCAGCCGTCGTAGGCGAACACCCAGTGCGCCACCGGCACGTAGACCAACAACGACCAGAGCGCCGTGAAGATGAGGAACGGGCCGAACTTCGCCCGCTCGGCGAACGCGCCAGTGATGAGCGCCGGCGTGATGATGGCGAACATGAGCTGGAACGCCATGAAGAGCAGGTGGGGGATGGCGAGGCCGTAGATCGCGCCATTGGGCCCGCCGGGCGCCGCACCCACGTCCTTCAGGCCGACCCAGTCGAAGTTGCCGATCAGGCCCTTGCCGGAATCCGGCCCGAAGGCGAGCGAGTAGCCAACGACGACCCAGAGGATCGCCACCACGCCGGTGGTGATGAACGACTGCATGATCGTGGCGAGGACGTTCTTGTTGCGGGTGAGGCCTCCGTAGAAGAAGCCCAGGCCAGGCGTCATGAACAGGACGAGTGCTGAGGCTGCCAGCACCCACGCCGTATTCCCAGAATCGATCTCCATCGGCTGCTATTCCCCTCCCGGCAAATGAACGGGGCGCGCGCCTGTCCCGCGCGTGCCCCGGTTGGGCCGGACAGTACGGACTGCAGATTTCTGGCAGGTTTCGGGCTTGTTACGGGCGTATTTCCGAATCGAAGGCCATACAGTTCCCGCAATTGTCTGCTGCGCTTTCGCATTCGTGCCTGACAGCTCACGCTGTCCCCGTGACAACGGTGCGCGTGGCTCGGACCGGCGCGGTCCTCGTGGAGGACCTGCGCGAGGCACACGGCGCGTGGGGCCGCTTCCGGGGCCTGATGCTGGCAAAGCCGCTGGCGCCCGGCGCGGGCCTCGATATCCGTCCGTGCAGCTCGATCCACATGATGTTCATGCGCTTCCGCATCGACGCCGTCTTCTACGACGCAGACCGGCGCGTCACGAAAGTCGCGCGGAAGGTGCCAACGTGGGCCGGCATTTCATTCGGTGGCAAAGGGGCGAAGGGCGTGATCGAGCTTCCGGCAGGACAGGCCGAAGGGGTGGAGGCCGGGGATCAGTTGGAGTTCGCTGAAGGAACGCTCTCCCCTTCTCCCGGATCGGGAGAGGGGGTCGGGGGGTGAGGGCGCCCTAGCGGATCATCTTCCGGCGCTTGGCCAGGCTGCTGCCTTTGCCCTTTGCTTTCGACTGCTTCTCGCCCGTGCTACCGAGCGTGCGGATCGCATCGCTCGACGGGCCCGAGGGCCTGGCGAGCACCGGTGTCGCCCTTCGTGTGGGCGTTGCGCCGTTCGCGGCGCCATCGCCGTCCGCGCCATTCGTGGCCGCCACGGGCATCGGCGGCGGCGCCGGCTGCTCCGTGATCCGCACTTTGAAGATGGTCCGCGCGACTTGTCGGCGGATGTTCTCCTGGAGCTGGGAGAACATGTCGTGTCCTTCGCGTTTGAAGGCGACGAGTGGGTCGACCTGGGCGTAGGCCTGAAGGCCGATGCTCTGGCGGAGGTCGTCGATGGCGGTCAGGTGCTCACGCCAGTGGGTGTCGATCGATTCGAGCAGGAGCCAGTGCTCAACCTTGCGCATGTTCTCTTCGCCGACCGTTTCTTCGATCGCCTCATACCGATCCTCGGCGCGGTCCAGGAGTTCGTCCTTCAACTCGTCGCCAAGTTCTTCCATCTCCTGGATGGAAGGCAGGTCTTCAGGCAGGAGGATTTCGCGCAATTCGTTCTGCAGCAGTTCCACCGACTCGAGGTCGCGGCCCTGCACGTTGTCGATCACGCTTTCGAGCTCCGGGATCAGCAATTCATCCACGACGTTGGCGCGCGTATCGACGCCTTTAAGGATCTTTTCGCGGTCACCGTAGATGATGTGGCGGTGCTCGTTGATCACGTCGTCGAATTCGACGAGCCGCTTGCGCACGTCGAAGTTGTGGCCTTCCACCTTGGTCTGCGCCTGTTCGATAGCGCGCGTGACCATGCGTGATTCGAGCGGCATCTCCTCGGTCATGCCGAGCTTCTGCATCATGCCCGGCACCCATTCGGGGGCGAAACGCTTCATGATGTCGTCGCCGAAGGAGACGAAGAAGCGGCTGGAACCGGGGTCGCCCTGGCGGCCGGAGCGGCCGCGGAGCTGGTTGTCGATTCGGCGTGACTCGTGGCGCTCGGTGCCGATGACGTGCAGACCGCCGAGGCCGGCGATGCCTTCGCCAAGCTTGATGTCGGTGCCGCGGCCGGCCATGTTCGTGGCGATCGTGACGGCGGCGCGCTGGCCGGCGTCCTCGATGATGTGGGCTTCACGTTCGTGCTGCTTCGCGTTCAGCACTTCGTGGTCGATGCCCTTCTTCGTCAGCAGGCTGGCCAGGTACTCGGACTTCTCGATCGAGGTGGTGCCGACGAGCACCGGCCGGCCCTCGGTGTGCAGCTCTTCGATTTCGGAAACGACAGCGTTGAACTTCGCGCGCTCGTTGATGTAGACGATGTCCTGGTTGTCGGTGCGGATCATCGGCTTGTGCGTTGGCACCACCACCACGTCCAGCTCGTAGATCTTGGAAAACTCTTCGGCCTCGGTCTCGGCCGTACCGGTCATGCCGGCGAGCTTTTCGTAGAGACGGAAAAGGTTCTGGAACGTGATCGTCGCGTAGGTGATCGACTCGCGCTGGACGGCCACGCCCTCCTTGGCTTCGACCGCCTGGTGGATGCCGTGGCTCCAGCGGCGGCCGGGCATCAGCCGCCCGGTGAACTCGTCGACGATGATGATCTCGCCGTCCTTGACCACGTACTCGCGGTCCACGCGCTTCAGGATCTCGGCGTCGAGTGCGGCTTCCAGGTGGCGGGCAAGGCTCGAGTCGCCTTCGAAGATGTTCGCGATTCCCAGGGCGCGCTCCACCTTCGTGATCCCCTCTTCGGTGAGGGCGACATGCTTGGACTTGTGATCCACCAGGTAGTCGAACTCGTCGCGCAGCACGCGGACGGCGCGGGCGAACTTCATGTAGGTGCCGCTCGCCTCTTCGGCGTTGCCGCTGATGATGAGCGGCGTGCGCGCCTCATCGATGAGGATGTTGTCCACCTCGTCGACGATGGCGAAGTAGAGGTCACGCTGAGCCTTGTCGGCGTGGTCGCGGACCATGTTGTCGCGGAGGTAATCGAAGCCGAACTCGTTGTTCGTGCCGTAGGTGATGTCGGCGGTGTAGACGTCGCGCCGGGAGCAGGGCCGCAGCTCGTCCAGCCCGCCGGTGCCGTCTTCCTGGCCCGGGGCGTAGCCCGGCTCGTACATGTAGGAGACGCCGTTGTTCTGGATGATGCCGATGCTCATGCCGAGGGCGTGGTAAACCGGCCCGTACCAGACGGCGTCGCGGCGGGCGAGGTAGTCGTTCACGGTGATGAGGTGGACCCCCCGGCCGGCAAGGGCGTTGAGGTAGAGCGGCGCCACCGCCGTGAGCGTCTTCCCTTCGCCGGTGCGCATTTCGGCGATTTTGCCCTCGTGCAGGACGATGCCCCCCAGCATCTGTACGTCGTAAGGCTTCTGTTGCATCTTCCGCCAGGCAACTTCCCGGACCACCGCGAACGCCTCCGGGAGGATGGCGTCCAGCGTTTCGCCGCTCGCAAGCCGCCCCTTGAGCGTGGGCGTCTTTGCCGAGAGCGCTTCGTCGCTCAGCGCGGCGGTCTCGTCATCGAGGTCGCTGATCTCGTCGACAGTCAGGAAGAGGCGCTTGAGTTCCCGCTCGTTGGAGTCGCCCAGGATGCGACTGATAAATCCCAGCTTTGGCATAGTGTTTTCAGTGTAGCTCAGATGTCCGCGGGAGCGCGGAAAGCCGCGTTACGTCCGCCGCCGGGCGGGGGTCATTAGAGTGCCATGATGTAGGTGTCGGGGCCACGATCGGGCAGAAGGATGAGCTTCTGTCGCTTCAGGTCGAGCTCTATCCCGAGGGTCTCCAGCGGAAGGACGCCGAGCAGGATCGTGTCGCCTCCGGGGAGCTCCAGGCATTCAAAGGGCGCGCTGCGGCCCTCGACCGTGAGCATCACGTACCCGAACACCCGCGCCTTGCCAAAGCCGGTGGCCGTTTCGATATCCACCTCCCTCAGGAGGTCCAGGCCGAGTTCGCGGACAACCTCCGCCGGAAGAGCAAGCAAATTGGCCCCGGTATCGACGAGGACGCGATCACGGGTTGTGCGGCGGATCCCTTCCGGGAGGATGTCGCCGTGGCGGGCGCGACCCATGTCGTCGAGGT
>JBGOVF010000057.1:0-9436 GCA_041477975.1 Tepidiformaceae bacterium | reverse complement strand
TGAGGTTCACGTTCTCCAGCACGAGGCGCGTGGTGCCCGGGTAGGCGAACGAGACGTCTTCGAAGCGGATGCCCTGTTCCAGCCGGTCCGGCACGGGCTGGTCGGCCGATTCCGAGACCGCTTTCGAGTAGTCTTCCAGCCACGCAAGCCGGCGCGAGGCGTCCAGCCAGATACCGCGCAGGAAGCCGACCTCGCCCACGGTGGCGTTGAGATACTGCGAAAGCCGGCTGCCGGCGGCCAGGACCAGCAGCGTGTCGCCCACCGAAGCGTTAAGGCCCGTAGCCACGAACACGATTGCCGCGACGAACGCGCCGCCGAACAGCGCCCAAGCTCCGGCCTGCCAGAACGCCGTGCCCCAGCGCACGCGCGCGACCGGGCCGTACCACTGCTGCCAGGCGGCCCGGCGATCGGCGACGAGCTTCGCACCGATGCCCGCGACCCGCACCTCCTTGCCCGGCGGCGCCGTCGTGGCCAGCTGGAAGAGGTGGCGGGCGAGGCGGTTGTGCTGCGCGCCGCGCTCCTCCGCGACCCGCTCCTTCGCCGCCCGCCAGGACGACACGAACACGGTCGGCAGCGCGAATAGGGCCAGTAACGCCAGGGCGGGGTGGATCGATATGAGCAGCGCCACCGTCACGGCCAGCCGCAGCACCCAGCCCATCACCCCGAAAATCGACATGTAGAGGTGGTTGAGCGTGAACACCTGGTCTCGCAGCACTGAGAGGCGGTCGAGGTACTCCGGCCGCTCGTGCAGCTCGATCCCCGCGACCGAGGCCTGCAGTTCCGCCACGTGCGCTTCGATCGTGATCGTGGCCTTGTCGCGGAAGCGGCGCTGCAAACGCTCACTGACGATCCGCAGCAGCCAGCCGGCCGCCGTCGAACTGCCCAGCCCGGCAACGGCGATCGCGATGAACGTGTCGTCGTGCGAGGTAATTCCCTTTGCGAACAGCGCCAGCCAGAGTGCGAAGAGCGCGTCCGGCAGGGCTGCGGCCATCGTCACGACGAACGACACGACCAGCAACATGGGCTCCGCCCGGTATCCCAACTTGAGTGAGCGCCAGAGCGAGTTGATGGAGGACGGGAGGTCAGCTGAGGGACTCATAGACGACCTCCTCCTCGTCATCGAAGCGCGACGCCTGCAGCTCGAACATCGTGTGGTAGCGGCCCTGGAGCGCCATCAGCTCAAGGTGCGTGCCGAGCTCCACAACTTTCCCGTCTTCGAGGACGCAGATGCGGTCGGCGTGGCGAACGGTTGAAAAGCGGTGGGAGATGAGGATCGTCGTGCAATCGCGCGTGGCTTCGAGGATGCGGTCGAAGATCTCGGCCTCGCCGCGCACGTCAAGCTGGGCTGTTGGTTCGTCGAGCAGCACCACCCCCGCCCCGAGGCTGATCGCGCAAAGCGCGCGAGCCAGGGCGACACGCTGCCATTGTCCGCCCGAAAGGTCCGTCCCGCCGGCGTACGACTTCGAGAGAGTGGTGTCGAGTTCCGCCAGCCCGCCTGCTCCGGCCCGTTCGAGCGCCTGCGCGATTTCGCGTTCGGGCGCGCCGCCGGGCGCCACGTTGTCGCGCAGCGGCAGCTCGTACTTGATGAAGTCCTGGAAGACGGCGGCCAGCCGCCGGCGCCACGAGTCGAGGTCCAGTTCGCGCAGGTCCACCCCGTCGACTTCCACCGCGCCGCCCTGGGGGTCGTACAGGCGGCAGAGCAGCTTCGCCAGTGTTGTTTTGCCCGCACCGTTCTGTCCAACGATCGCGATCGATGTCCCCGCCGGGATAGTCAGGTCGAAGCCGTTGAGGATTGGCGGGGCATCCGGCAGATACGAGAAGCAGACGTCGTGGAAACGAATCTCAGAGGCGGGCATGTCGTTCGCTGGCTTCGCCCCCGCAGTCAGAGCGCCGGCGGGCCATGGCGGCCTCCAGCCGCAGGACCGCCGCCACGGGTTGCGCCGCGGACGAAAGCGCCCAACTGAAGCCGCCGACGGCCAGGGCGCTGGTGCCGACGATGACCTGTGCGAAGACGATGGCCTGGCCAAGGCTGACGTTGCCCGCCGAGGCGTCGTGCGCGAGCGCCCAGAACACGAGGGCGTTACTGATCACCACCAACAAGAGGCACCAGATGAGGGGCCGCTCACGCAGGCGCGTGGCTTTCCACTGCAGGTCGAACAAGCGCCGTCGGCGGGCCGCGAAGCGGTCGACCGTCCAGCCGGAGAGGCCGAACAGCCGGATCTCCTTGGCGGCTGGCGGGTCCACAGCCAGGCGATAGGCGTAGTCGGCGTGGCGTTGCGCTTCCATCACCTCCTCGGTGTTGCGGTCGCGCCAGACCGACGCTTCGCGCAGGAGGAAGTGGGTCGCTACCCACGCCCCGCCTACCACGAGCGGAGCCCACCACGTGTAGCCGAAGAGGATGATGGCCGCCGCGATCCCGCTCGCCAATTCAACGAGTCCGGCCGCGATGAAATCCATGCTTACGTGGAGGGGCGGACCGGAGATGCCGAGGTCGAAATCGCGCGCCATCGTCAGGTCGTCGATGAGTTCTGGGCGTTCGAGGTGGCCGATGCCGGGCGGCGTCACGCAGGCCCAGGTCAGGCGGTCGTAGAGCCACGCCGCCGTTCGCCCACCCAGGTTCGCGCTCACTGCGAGGTGGATTGGCGAGAGCAGCTGGAGGGAAACGAAGACTGCGCCTGCGACGCTCAGCGGCAGTGCGAGCGAGTCACCCCGGCTGACCGCACCAATGAGGGCGCCCGTGGCCACGGCGAAGACGGCTGGCAAGGCGCCGCGAAGGACGATGATCGTCCACCAGGCGACCGCGAGGAACGGGCTGGCCTTCGGCAGCACACCGAACAGTTTCCACTCGGGCGAATTACGCCAGCGCCGGATCACGAGGGCGCCGCCCGGCGTGGTTCTGGCCGAAATGGGGACATCGCTGGCATGCGCGAGAGCCTACCCCGCGCCGCCCGCCCCTGTCTTGTCCGAATTGCCCGCGGCGCCTGGTTGGGCGGTCGCCCTTACCGCGCCTCGAGGGCCACGTACTGCCGGTTGGCGGCGCCTTCGTAGAGCGCGTTCGGGCGCACCAGGCGGTTGTCGGCGTACTGCTCCAGCAGGTGCGCGGTCCAACCGGTGATGCGCGAGAGCGCGAAGATCGGCGTGTACAGGTCACTCGGGATGCCCAGCATCTTGTAGACCGAGGCACTAAAGAAGTCGACGTTCGGGTAGAGCGGCTTCCCTTCGAGCTTGCGCGCCAGGTAGTCGCGCAGCTTCAGCGACAGGTCGAAGTAGTGCCGATCCGGCGACTGTTTCGCCACTTCGTGGCCAAGCTTCTCGAGGATGATGGCCCGCGGGTCTGTGGTCTTGTAGACGCGGTGGCCGATGCCCATGACGCGCTCGCCGCGCGCCAGCATGGCCTCCACGTAGCTCGCAATGTTCTGCTCGTTGCCGATCGCCTCGACGATCTTGTAGACGGCTTCGTTCGCGCCGCCGTGCAGCGGGCCTTTGAGCGTGCCGATGGCGGAGGCTATGGCCGAATACATGTCGCTGAGCGTGGAGGCTGTGACTATGGCTGAGAAGGTCGAGGCGTTCATTTCGTGTTCGGCGTGGAGGATCATCGCAACGTCGAATGTGTGCGCCTCCAGCGCGTTCGGTTCCCTGCCGGTGAGCATGTAGAGGAAGTTGGCGGAGTGGCCGAGCGCCGGATTAGGCTGCACCAACGGCTGACCGGTGCGCATGCGGTGGTAGGCCGCGAGAACGGTGGCCATCTTCGCCGTCAGGCGAGCGGCAGTGGCCTTGAGCTGCGGATTCGTCAGGTCGCTCGATTGCTTGTCAACGGCGCCCAGGACTTCCACCGCGATTTCGAGCGTGCGCATGGGCCGCACGACCGAGTAGAGCTCGCGCAAGAGCCGCTCGATGATCTCGTCGAGGCCGCGTTCCTCCACCAACTTGGTCTTGAGGGCGTCCAGCTCAGCCTTGTTCGGCAGGCGCTGGTTCCAGAGGAGGAACGCCACCTCTTCGAAGGTCGAGTGGTCGGCCAGGTCGTAGATGTCGTAGCCCGAATAGATCAGTTCGCCCTTTATGCCATCGATCCGGCAGAGCTTGGTCGCGGTTACATTGATGCCTTCGAGGCCACGGGCGATATCTGACACGGGATACTCCTGGATTGGACTGGTCCGCATGGGCGGGCGATTGTATACAGCCCGCCGATTCTACCATCAGCGGCGATGATATGTCGGATCGATCGGCCCACGATCGCGTGCCCGAAGGGCCGTCAGACAGCCCGAGTTCCGGCCGGGTCTATCCGGCGGCGCTCACGGCTTCGTAGCCCGGAACGAACTTGCGCCACTCCTCCTGGTTGCCCAGGTACTGGAAGAAGCCGTGGTAAATCGAAAGCCGGGGCATGCCCGGCTCGCGCAGCATTGCCATGCGCGCCTCAGCCGGGGTGCGGCCGGCCTTGCGGTGGTTGCAGGGCTTGCAGGCACTGACCAGGTTGTCCCAGGTGTGTGGCCCGCCGCGGTGGCGCGGCAGCACGTGGTCCAGGGTCAGGTCGCGTGTGGCCCGGCCGCAGTACACGCATGCCCAGCCATCGCGTGAGAAGATCTCCTTACGCGTGAGCCGCACCTTCGGCCGCGGCCGCTTGATCATGTAGACCAGGCGGATGACCGAGGGAAGCACGAACGTGCTGCGGGCCGTGTGGAAAGCTGCGCGGGCGGTTTCGAGCACTTCGGCTTTGCCGCGCAGGACGAGAACCAGAGCGCGCCGCACGTTGCAGACGTTGAGCGGCTCGTAGTTCTGATTCAGCACGAGAACGGATACCGAATCCATTCAGCACTGCCGCCTTTGCACGATGCTAGCAAACGCACATGAGCGTGCGCAATTCGAACGAACGCGCCGAACATCGTCCGGCCCGTTCGGGCTAGACTACGCCGCGCAGATTGCGCCCGAGCGGCGCACCCCGGAGGCCCTCGATGCAGATTTCGCCCGTCCCCACGCTAGACCCCGAGATCAACGACACCCGCGAAGCCACCGCGAACATCGTCAACCGCTACATCATTCCGAACGAAGAGCGACTGGGCGACTACCGCAGCCCCGAAACGCAGCTGCTTCGGCGCGAGATCCAGGAGAACGTGAAGAAGGCCGGCCTCTGGGCCCCTCACCTGCCGAAGGAATATGGCGGCATGGGCATCGGCTTCATGAAGCACGCCTTCATGAACGAGATCCTGGCCTGGAGTCCTTTTTCCAACCCGCTCTTCGGCGTTGTCGCCCCCGATTCCGGCAATCAGACCATCCTCATCAAGTACGGGACCGACGAGCAGAAGAAAAAGTGGCTGGAGCCGCTCGTCGCCGGCGACATCCGCTCGTGCTTCTCGATGACCGAGCCGGATGCCCCCGGCTCGAACCCCTATGCCATCCAGACCCGCGCAATCCGCGATGGCGACGAGTGGGTCATTAACGGCCGCAAGTGGTTCACTTCGGGCGCGGACGGAGCAGCGTTCGCGATCGTGATGTGCCGCACCGAGGAAACCGCCGGCGACGGCGGCGTCCGCGAGAAGATGACCCAGATCATAGTCCCCACGGATACGCCGGGCTTCAACATCGTCCGGCGCATCCCGGTCTGGGGCCACGATTCGAACCACTGCGAGATTGAGTACAGGAACGTCCGCGTGCCTGTGACGAACCAGCTCGGGCGCACCGGGACCGGCCACCAGGCCGCCCAGGATCGCCTCGGCGCCGGCCGCGTCTTTCACTGCATGAACAGCGTCGGCCAGATGTGGCGCGCCTTCGACCTCATGGTCCGCCGTTCCATCGAACGCGAAGTACACGGCGGCATGCTGGAAACGAAGCAGTTCATCCAGGGCTTTATCGCCGATAGCTACATCGACATCGTGACCGCACGCCTCATGACCATTCACACGGCCGAGATCATCGATAGCGGGATGGATCCGCGGACGATCATCTCCGGCCTCAAGGTCTACGTCCCGGCCGCGCTGGAACGCGTTGTCGACCGCGCTATCCAGGTGCACGGCGCCATGGGAGTATCGGGCGACACGCCGCTGGCAGGCATGTACACCGGCGCCCGCACCCTGCGCATCGCCGATGGCCCGGACGAGGTGCACCGCATCCTCATCGCCAAGAACGTGCTCAAGCAGTACCACGATGGGATGAGTTGGGACTTCGGGGTGTAAGGGCCGGAGAGTATCAGTCGCCGGAAGGGCCGGGCTCCTCGTCTGGCGCGGGCTTCCGAATCAGGGTCACCACGCCCATTCCCGCCGCCGCCTCCAGTGCTTCGCGGGTGATACGGTCGCCCGCTACGACGGGTCGAGCCGCAAGGCCGCACTTTTCGAGCACCGCCGCGCGCCGTGCCGCCCGCATCACGTCGGCCGGATCGACTGTCACCGACACTTCGATGGCTAGCACGACGTCGGCTGCAGGCTTCTCGTCGGCGTCGCGCGCTTCTGCCACGATGTCTAGTCGCGCTGCATCTTCGACCTCTTCCCGAGTCACTCGGCCAGCGTCCATGGCTGCCGTCAGCGCGGAGATGTCGTAGATGCCGAGGGCGCGGCCTGCGCGGAACCTTGGGCCGATCCGTGCCGAAAGCTTCCGTTCAAAGTCGAACTCGTACATCCGGCCGTCGAGGTTTTCGACCCGACCGGTCAGCCGGGACATGAGCCGGGCAAGCTTGGCGACCTCCGTCGACAGCGACTGTAAGTCCAACCGCAAATCGCGAACCTCTTGGGTGAGTTGCTCCATCCGTTCGGTCAGCCGCCCTATCTGTTCGCCGTTCTCGCGCACCAGGCCGGGCAGCGCCAGGAAGTCATCCGCGAGGATGGCGTTGCGCACGCGGTCGCGCAGTGCCGCGTCCTGCTGCAACGTCGCGATGAACTCTTCGACCTGTTCCGGCGTGAAGGCCATGACCAAATCATAGCAGCCGCGAATGCTGCTACTGGCGCGCCGCTCGTCTCCCCTTCGCCGTCACCAGTTCGTGGCTGCGGCGCACCCATTGAACGAGCATCTCGAACTCGACGGGGTTTGAGACCCGGGCATTGATCCATGCGTGTCGCGCCATGTACGGCGCTGGCCGCACGAACGGCAGCGTAAGCGCTTCTTCACCCTCTTCGGGCGTGAGTTTCAGGGAGACATCGATCCCCGCGTCCGTCTTGCCGCAGAGTGCGAACATCTTGCCATTCGCGGCTTTGTACACGGTCGTCTCCGCGCCGAACGGGTACTCTTCGCGGGCGTCCGGAAACGCCATTGCGAACGTTCGAAGCTGGCCCGCGAAATCAGTGGTCATTTCTTGATTCTACCTCCGGCTTGCGGCGGGCCCGCGCCGAAAGCCATACTCGCCGCCATGAGCGAACAGTCTGCGCTCCTCGGTGGCCCGAAGTCCGTCACGGCCGAAGCACCGCCGTGGCCGCTGGTCGATGCGGAAGCACTGGCCGAGATCACGCGCGTCATCACGGAGGAGACGCTCTGCCCGGTCGGCGCGGAAGGGACGCAGGGCGAGTTCGAGCGGTCGTTCGCTGCCATGCACGGGCGCAAGTACGGCCTCGCCGTCAACGGCGGCACGGCGGCCCTGATGCTCGCCCTCCACGGCGCTGGCGTCCTCCCCGGCGACGAGGTTATCGCCTCGCCGTTCACGTGGGGCGCCTCCGTCAGCTGCATCCTCCAGAACCTGGCCATCCCCATCTTCGCCGACATCGACCCGAACACCTTCACGCTCGACCCGGATTCGATCGAGCGGAAGATCACGCCGCGGACGCGGGCGATCGTGGTCGTCCACATCTTCGGCTTCCCGGCGGACATGACCCGGGTCATGGAGGTGGCGGACCGCCACGGCCTGGCGGTCATCGAGGACTGCGCACAGGCGCACGGCGGTAAGCATGCCGGCCGGCTGCTCGGCTCATGGGGGACGGTGGGGGCGTTTTCGCTGCAGGCATCGAAGAACTTGACCGGCGGCGAGGGCGGCATCCTCATCTGCGACGACCGGGAGGTGCTGGAGCGGGCGATGAGCATGGGCACTCACCCGCAGCGCCTCTACGCCGAACTCGAACTGCCCGAGTACCGCGAGAAGATCGACAGCCTCGCGTTCAATTACCGGATGCATTCGATGGCCGCGGCGCTGGCGAACACGCAGCTGAAGTACCTGGACGAATGGACGCTTGCACGCGGCCGCAACGCCCAGTGGCTCTATGACGAGGTCCGCGACTTGCCGTTCGTCCACATCCCGGACCCGCTACTCGAAACCGAGCGCCATGCTTACTACAACGTGCCGTTTACGTACGTCCCCGACGTTCTCCCGTTGTCGCGCAATGAGTTCGTGGAGGCTCTGAAGGCCGAGGGCGTGAACGCCGGCGTCTATGTGCGCGTGCCGCTCTACCTGCGCCCGCGCTTCCAGAACCACGATTACTTCGGCCGCGGGTATCCCTGGGCCATTGCCGATGAGCCGGTGGTCTACCGCCAGGGCGATTGTCCCGTCGCCGAGGCGATGGCGAAGGTCGAGTTCCAGGTGAGCGGCAACTATTACGTGGACAGCCCGGAGTTGATGCACCAGGTGGCAACGGCCATGCGCAAGGTCGGCGAGAACGCGCCGGCTCTGCGAGCGCATTTCGACGCGGCGAGGGCGGCTCATGCTGATGCGACTTGATTGGCGAGGTCGGCGCCGCGCCGCATCCCGCCCTCACCCCCCGGCCCCCTCTCCCGACTGCGCGGGCGAGGGGGAGAAGCCCTCGCAGTGGGGATAATCTCCTGCTTCCTCGATGTCGACGGCGTGTTGAACGACCACAGCGCATTGCAGCGCCAGTGGGACGAGCACGTCGGCTTCGTGCTCGCGGATGAACTGGGCAGGCGGCCCGAAGACTGGTCGCGGGCGAACCGCGCGGTGTTCCCGGCCTTCTGGGAGGCTCGGGCCACGTGGGGTGATGATTCGCACGTGCTCATCCACGGCGAGGCGGTCTACCTCATTGGCGGGATGTGCGATTACCTGGGCGTCGCTGCGCCGCCCGACGCTGAGCGCCCGGCCCTGATGAAGCGCGTGGACATCCACGTCGCCAGCCAGGGCAGCGCGGTAGTGCCGGAAGCCGGGACCATCCTTCGCGAACTGAGCCGCGATTTCGCTCTGCACATGGCGACCGGTAACCCCTCCTGGCGCGTCAACGCCGTGCTGGACTACCTCGGAGTGGGCGACACCGTCGGGGTGCGCTGCGGGTCCGACCTGGTCCGCGCGGCGAAGCACTCATCCGCCTTTTACAACCAGCTCTTCGCGCTCGCGGGCGTGCGTCCGGAAGAGTCGGTCATCGTCGATGACAGCCTCGCGCAGGTGCGGCTCGCCGCCGGTGCGGGAGCGCGCACGGTGCACGTGACGAAGCCGTGCACGGGGCCATGCCCGGCGGATGCGCATGTTGGGTGGCTTGGGGAGCTGCCGGGGGTGCTGCGGGAGTTTCGGGGGTAGCTGCCG
>JBGOVF010000117.1:0-6863 GCA_041477975.1 Tepidiformaceae bacterium | reverse complement strand
CTTCGTCGACGCCGATCTTCCGGGGCTCGACGGGATCTCCGCGGTCATGGAGGCGCGGCGGCGGGGGCAGCGAGCGCGAGCCATGATCCTGTCGACAGCTGGCCACCAACACGGGGAAGAGTTGCTGAGAGCGCTGCGCGCGGGTATCACCGCGTACCTCGCGCCGGACGACGGACTCGCCGAGTTTCGGCTGGGGATGCAGGCTATGGTCGATCGAACGCTCTACGTGTCTCCCGCCGCGCTAGCCGGGCGGGACCTGAGCGAACTGCTGCTGGAGGCTCACCACCAGGCTCCGCCCATCGACCGGTTGACGACACGGGAGAAGGAGGTGCTGCAGTTGGTCTCCGAAGGTCTCACCTCGACGGAGATCGCCAGCCGGCTCTGCATTAGCGCGAGCACGGTCGATGGTTACCGCTCCCGGCTTATGCTCAAGACGAGAAGCCACTCGGTGGTGGATCTTCTCCATTGGTCCCAGGCGGCATGGTCCAGCTGTTGACGGGCAAGTGCGGCTGCGGCGCCTCCGCGGCGAACCGCGTCGCGCTAAGCTCTCTGTTTCCGCACGCCCGGCTGGATCAGCGTGCCGCTCGTGCTCGCGAGCCACGTGACAATCGACACTTCCTCAAGCCGTGGGCGCGTACCACGCGGCGTGGCGGCCGGGAATGTGACTGAGCCCGACTCTTACGGTGTCGCTTTCAGAGTCGACGACGATCCGGACGCGCTTGTGGCGAGCAAAGTCCACGGGCGCCGTGGGCCGCTCGGACAAGAGTTCGAAAGGCTTGCCGGCGCTATCCGCGAGTTGCCAGGCCTGGAGAATCATTGCGACCGTAAGACGCGGCAGCTCTTGAAACTCGTGCAGCACATTCGCCGCAGTGGCGGGGTCGGCGAACCGCACGACGGCGCGGAGCTGCGCGTCGATCGGCGCCCCGGTAGCCATCAGCTCGCGCAGAGCGCTGCGAACGTCGGGCCTGGCCAGCAGGGTCGTGAGAACGGCGGTGGTCGGTTCACATCCGGTCGCACCCATGGAACACCTCGATGTATCGGAGATAGGACTACGAATGCTCTAGCCGGGCTCGGGCGGGCTGCATGTACCGATCGATGGACAGGCCGTACACCGAGAACCTACGATGCGGCTGGCGTTGGTGTCGGCTGGATCACCCAACGCCGGCTGTGATGAAGGCCATGGACCGTCGGACACCGATCGCAGATGTGCGCGAGTTTGCGCTCAAGCTGCAACAGGCAATGCGCGAAGACCGGGCGACCGGGACAGATCACTGGCGTGCTTCGGTGGAGAATGGCCTTGCGGCGGCCTATGCCGCCGGTGACATCGTCGCTCTCTGCGACGTCGTGCAGGCCATCGTCAGCCTGCTTGACGCAGAGGGAAGACTTCGAGACGCCGCCGCCGAAGTGAGCCACGCCATGGCGCTGGCCGGCCACGACCCCAACGCACTCGCGATGCTCTACAGCATGAGCGCCACCCTCCTCGCTGCCTGCGGCGAGTTGGCGGCGGCACACGACGCCGTGCAAGAGGCCGAACGCTCCGTGTCCGCAGCTGAGATCCCATTCGCCGTGGCGAAATGCCGGGCGAACTGCGCGGCCGCGCGACTGCTTGCGCTGGACTACCCTGATCCAGGCGATACGAGCGGGTTCGGGCTCGAAGCCTCCACGGACGCCCGGGCCGCCGACGCACTGTTCTTGATGAGCTACCTGATCCCCTATCAATTCGCCACGGGCGCCCGCGCGGATGCCCATCCCTGGCTTCGCACCTTCCGGCTGCAGGCCACGGCAGCCAACCATGTGTACAGGCTTGCGGACGCCAGGCTCTTCGAGGCCGCTGAAGCGGCGATCACCGCTCCCCTCGAGCCACCGGACCCTGGAGAGATTCCACGCTGGCACTGGTTCGGCAACTGGCGGGCGGCCGTGCTCCATTTTCGCCAACAGCTGCTGCGACGGAACTGGGCGGACGCTGAGTCCTCGCTTCAGGGGCTGTTGCGGGCGCGGCGGCGGGCCGGCCAGGCGCAACTTGACCCAATCGACGGGTTCGAGATGCTGCTCATGGCTCTGCACGAGCGAGCCGACGGGGGCCGCGATGCCCTCCGTCCACCGCAAGCGGTCCACTTGCTGAACCTCCCATCGACATTCGCCGCCGCTGAGGCGGTCGCTTTGGACGGGAGCCAGAATGCGGCAGTGGCCTGGTATCAATGGTTCGAGTCGAGGCTTCCGGCAGCGGTCCTGACCTGCATGGAGTGGCCCGTGTCGCGCTGGCGGCTGCAGGCATTGCTCGCGTTACGGGCGGGGAACGAACGGGCGGCGAAACGCGACCTCGAACGCGCGCTCCAATGGGCAGCCGACGCGGCCTACCCGATCGAGTTCGCCGCAACGCAGGTCCAGCTCTCGGAGCTGTTGCGGTACCGGGGAGTTGGAACGGAGCGCGCCTGGAGGGAGTTGCGGAAGAGCGGGGCGGACTCACTGAGGGCGGCCGGCCTGGACGCGACGGCGTTCGCCTACGCCGTCGCGCGGACCCCTCCCGCGCTGACCAGTGAGGGCCTCGTGTCGAGACTAACGCCGCGAGAATCGGAGGTGCTCGGCTACCTGGCTGAAGGGCTGTCCTACCGGGCCGCCGCCGATCTCATGGGCGTGAAGTGGACGACAGTGCAGACACTGACCCACCGGTGTTACGAGAAGCTGCAAGTGTCGGGCCGCCGTGCGGCCATCGCGAAAGCGCGGGAACTGGGCGTGCTGTAGCGCCTCGGAGGGTGCCCGGTGTACAGCCGCGTACATCAGATCATACTGGGCTGCTGCAGCTCTGTGCCGAAGAATGGTCTTGTGGTGACGGACACGAACCGCGCGAGGCGAGATGTCCCCCGCTGGAAGAACAGCGGGGGGCTGCTCGCCTCCGCCGCAGGGGAAGCAGACCGTGCGCGTTATCGAAGGCGGGCCATCGGTCCGGGTTTGCGGCCAGGATCGACTGATGTCCCTCGTGCATCGAGCATCCTGGCGGCGACGTTCCTCTATGAGAATCAGTGTTGTGGGGCGTATGCTGCCGTTGGATTCGAAGCGCGCGAGGCGCGCGATGAGCCGGGAGAGAGCCGTATGCCGGGCGTAGATGCAACGCCCTCCGATGAGCGGAGCGCCAAAGGACCGCCGGACAAGCCTGTGCCGGGTCCAGGGCCGAGAAGCGACACGCTACTTCACTCTGTCCTGGACAATACCCTTGACGGCGTCATCACCGTTGACGAACACGGTACCGTGTCAATGCTCAACCGGGCAGCACGGACGATGTTCGGCCGGTCCGAGTCTGAGATCGTCGGGCTCAATGTCAGCATCCTGATGCCGGAGCCCTACCGCTCGGAACACGACAGTTACATCGCGGATTACTTGCGGACGGGGGAATCAAAGGTCATCGGCGTCGGCAGAGAGGTCCAGGGCCAGAGGAGAGACGGCTCGACCTTTCCGATCAACCTTGCGGTGACGGAATTCCAGCTCCACAACCGCCGATACTTCGTAGCCATCGTTCGCGACATTTCGGAGCAAAAGACGCTCGAGGCGCAGTTACATCAGTCGCAGAAGATGGAGGCTTTTGGGCAACTGGCCGGCGGAGTGGCGCACGACTTCAACAATCTGCTGACGGTGATTTCAGGATACAGCGAACTGCTGCTGGCAATGTTGCCGGCGGATGATGAAAAGCGGGGCATGGTCACTGACATTCGCGACGCCGGGAATCGCGCGGCCTCTCTGACCCGGCAGCTGCTCGCGTTTAGCCGCCGGCAGATCATTCAACCGAGAGTTCTCGATCTCAACGCCGTAGTGGCCGATGTGGAGAGGATGTTACGGAGAGTGATCGGCGAGGACGTGCAGTTAGTTACCGTCCTGAATCCGGCCATCAGCGCCGTAAGGGCGGATCCGGTCCAGGTCGAACAGGTCATTCTGAATCTCGCCGTCAACTCCAGAGACGCGATGCCAGACGGGGGCATGCTCACCATCGAAACTGGCGAAGTCGAACTCGGTGAGTCCTACACCAACGCCTACGCCGACGTCCGCCCCGGCCGGTTTGTCATGCTGGCAATCCGTGATACCGGCAGCGGGATAACGCCAGAAGTGAAAGCACGCCTGTTCGAGCCGTTCTTCACGACGAAAGGAGTCGGCAGAGGGACGGGATTGGGGTTGGCGGTGGTTCAAGGCATCGTCAGCCAGAGTGATGGCATCATCGACGTCGAGACTGGCGCCGGCGCCGGGACGACGTTCAGGATTTATCTGCCGGCGGTCGAGGAACAGCCGGCGACGTTGCCGGACGCGGGCCTGGAACCATCGCCAAGCGGGTCCGAAGCCGTCCTCCTGGTGGAAGATGACGACAGCGTTCGCGACGTTACCGCGGTCGCTTTGCGGGGCTTCGGCTACACGGTGGTGGCCGCCCGGAGCGGGCGCGCAGCACTCGAGATCATGACCAGGCGGTCGGAGCGAATCGACCTCCTTGTCAGCGATGTCGTGATGCCCGACATAAACGGCCGCGAACTGTCAGAACTTCTCCTGGCCCGCTATCCGGAGATGAGGGTGTTGTTTCTCAGTGGCTATACCGATGATGCCGTCGTTCGGCACGGTGTCCTGCGCGCTGAGGTTGCGTTCCTTCAAAAGCCGTTCACGCCGATTGTGCTGGCAACGAAAGTGCGAAGCCTGCTCGACGGCAACTAGCGCCGCCGCTCCAAAAGGCCGTCCGGTGGAACGCCGAAGGCGAAGCAGGCAACCACGCTTCCTCGATGGTCGACCGGCACCGACGACGTAGACAGGCGGATCCGCGGGCGGCACTGTCGCCGAATCATGCGCCCACGGTGGGGCGCGGCTACCGGGGTACCCCGGCCGAATCCAAAATCCAAAATCGCCAATCCAAAATCGCCTACACTGGGCAGCAGTTAAGGAAAGTACCCCCGCAGTCATGCGTGATAACCAGCCCAGTGTCGCGGGCGTGCGCTTTCGCAACGCCGGCAAGATCTTTTACTTCCACGCAGCCGGTATGCGGCTCGAAACCGGCGAGTATGTGATTGTCGAAACCACGCGCGGGCCGGAGGTGGCGAAAGTCGTCATTGCGCCGGACCAGGTGGTGGTGAACGAGCTTGGCCGGGAGGAGCTGAAGCCGATCCTGCGGCTCGCGACGAACGAAGACATCCGCCGGGCCGATTCGCTGAAGCAGAGGGCCGAGGAGCTGCTGCCGGAAGCGCGCCAGGTGGCCGAGGAGGTGCGCTTCGCGGCGCACCTGGATAACGCGGAGTTCACGCTCGATGGGCGGCGGCTCACGTTTTCATTTACGAGCGAGGAGCGGTTGGACTACCGCGACTTCATCCGGCGGGCCTCGGAGAAGTTCGGGGCGAAGGTGGACATGCGCCAGATGGGCGCCCGCGACCGGGCGAAGCTCGCGGGCGGCTACGGTATCTGCGGGCGCGAATTGTGCTGTTCGAGCTGGCTGACGACGTTCCCGTCGATCTCGATCCGGATGGCAAAGGAGCAGGACCTGCCGCTGAATCCGCAGAAGATCAGCGGGCTTTGCGGGCGGCTGCTCTGCTGCCTTTCGTACGAGGAGGACGGCTACAAGGAGATGCGCAAGACGCTGCCGAAGATCGGGCAGCGCTGCAGCACGCCGACGGGCGAAGGGCGGGTGCTGGCGATCAACATTCTCCGGCGGCAGGTCACGCTGGTGGTGGACGGGGTGCGCGTGGACGTGCCCGACCGCGACCTCGGCCTGGTAGTGCGCTGGGACACGGCGAGCAAGGCGGGCGACCCGCCACCGAGCATCAGCCGCGCCGATGCGATCGAGCAGGGGCTGATCGAAGCGACCGAGGACGACCTGCTGGCGGCGGCGCGCCTCGCTTCGCCGGATGACTACTTCCCCGCCGAGCCGGCGGTTTCGCCGGGCCAGGGCCGAGGGCGGCTGCCTGGCGGCGGACCGCGCAAGATGGGGCGCTCGCAGCCGCCGGCGCAACAGGCGGCGCCGGGCGCGGCTCGCGAGCGCCCCGGCCGCGAGCAACAGCAGCCCCGCGGCGACCGGCCCCAGCAGCCGCGTGGCCCGCGTGAGCAGGCGCCGCGCGAATTGAATCGCGGCGACGGGCCGCCGCCGCCCGAAGGGCGCGTCTTCCAGCGCGCGCCGCAGCCGCCCCCAGCCGATGGCGGGGCTTCGCCGCCCCCACCCGGGCCGGCTGGCGAAGCCCCCTCCGGGGGCCGCTCGCGGCGCGGGCGCGGGCGGCGAGGCGGACGCGGCCGTGGCCCCGCCCAGGACCCGCAACCGCCCGCATAGCCCCGGGTTCGTTGCGATCCCGTGGAGGTTGAGTAACAAGCGGCCGTCGTTACCGTCTCCCGCCCCGTCCCGATGCTAGATTGCGCTGATGGCCGAGGACATAGTCGTGGTCTGTGCGTGGTGCGCAAGCGTCGCCGAGCACGCGGGGAAGGCGGTCTCGCACGGCATCTGCCCGGCCTGCGCGATGAAGATGCTGAAGCGGCTGCCGCAGGAGTACCTGGAGGCGATCGCGGAGGCGGACGGGACGGTCTCACTGTTCAGCGGAGAGAAGTTCCAGGTGGTCGCGCAGGGCTAGAGCAGGACCATGTTGTCGCGGTGGATAACCTCGTCGCCGTAGGCGTAGCCGAGTGTCTCCGCGATCCTGTCGCTGCGCAAGCCGCGAATCTTGTCCAGCTCGTCGCTGGCGTAGTTCGTGGTGCCCGCAGCCACACGCGCGCCGCCCGGGTCGCGGATTTCGATTGATTCGCCGCGGCCGAAGTGCCCCTCCACGCCCGCGACGCCAGCCGGGAGGAGGCTGCGTCCCTGGACGCGGAGCGCGGCGGCAGCGCCGGCATCGACCGTGATGTGCCCGCCGCGGCTGATG
>JBGOVF010000446.1:0-3003 GCA_041477975.1 Tepidiformaceae bacterium | reverse complement strand
GAGTTCGATTCGCTGCGCGAGCTGGAGAAGTTCGACGAGATGGCAGTGCAGGACGCGGAGTTCGGAAAGCTGCGCGCCGCCACCCGCTCCTCGATGGTGTTCCTCACCAGCCACGTGGACCTGATGCGGAACCTCTTCTAGGGCGTGCCCCGCGGCTCAAGACGCGAACGGGGCAGCGATTGCGCTGCCCCGTCTCGGGTCGGAGAACCAGGCTGGAGTTAGCAGCAACTGCGCGGTGCGCCGCTGCCATCAGCCGTCTGGAAGCTGGAGCCGCAGGCGCAACCCTTCGTCGCGTTCGGGTTAAAGATGCTGAAGCCGCTCTTCATGATGTCTTCCACGTAGTCGATCTCGGCGCCCTGGAGGTACTGGGCGCTTTCCGGGTCGACCAGGATGCGGACTCCGGAATGCTCGATGATGATGTCGTCGTCCTCGGCGGAGCGGGCGAGCGCCATGCCGTACTGGTATCCCGAACAACCTCCGCCGGCGACGAACACGCGCAAAGCGCCTTCGGGCAGCTCGCGGGCAGCGAGGAGTGCCTTGGCCTTCTCGGCGGCCTTGTCGGTGATATTCACGAGCGTTACAGGAGCTTCGGATTCGACGGTCATGGGTCGGCCTCCAGCGAGTTGAACCGGATTCGAGCCTGCAAGCCGTTGTCGTGGCGCGGGCACTATGAAAAGTATAGCGGGGTATTCGCCACGGAGTCCATCAGCCGCGAGCTGAGGCGAGTGGACCGATTGTGTTGGGCCGCGCGGAGTTCTACGCTCCCGGCATGACCCAGCCATCTCGCGTCATCTACCTTCCCCCCGGGCTGGCGCCCCCAACCCAGCCGGTGTCGGCACAGCAGGGCCCCACGGCGAGCGGCATTCCGTTCGACCGCACATTTTTCGAACAGGTGCTTCCCCAACTGATCGCCGGCTTCTGCTCTCAGACGCAGTGCGATGTGCCGGTCGTTGAGGTGTCCACCGTGGACGGCATGACCCACTACGTGAATGGCATCGCCGGCGTGGCCGATGCGTGGGTGGCGTTGCGCACTTCGGTTCTTGAGCACGAACACCCGGTACAGGCGTTCATTCCCTACCAGACAATCTTCAGGGTGGAAATTCACTCCGAAACCGATGCCCGTGGCCACCACCTTGGGTTCGATACGAGCGCGGAGGCGCCGCAGCCCACGTCGTTTGCCGTTGCAGCCCCTGCGCTTCCCGCTCCCGCGGTGGCGGCGAAAGCCGGGAAGTCTGGACGGCCCGCGGGCAAGAAATAGCCGAACAAACGTGCTGAGCCCGGCCGTCTCTGGCAGAATGGCTTGATGGTTGTGACAGCAGCCGCTCCGCCCTCGGCGCTCGAAAGGTTTAGCCCGGCCGCCCGATCGTGGTTCCGCGATTCGTTCGCGGCTCCCACTGCCGCCCAGGAGCTCGGCTGGGATGCGATCGCCGCGGGCGAGCACACGCTGCTGCTTGCGCCCACGGGCTCCGGGAAGACTCTTGCAGCTTTCCTCTGGTGTCTGGACAGGCTCGCAACGCGGCCGCCGTTGCCGCTCGACGCGAAGGGCCGCCCGGCGAAACGGGCGGGCGTATCGGTCCTCTACGTCTCGCCGTTGAAGGCGCTCTCCTACGATGTCGAACGCAATCTCCGGGCGCCGCTCGCAGGCCTCCGCATTGCCGCGGCGCGCGCCGGGCTCGAACTACCCAACATAACCGTGGCGACGCGAACGGGAGACACGCCCCCGAAGGAACGCGAGGACATCCGCCGGAATCCGCCGGACGTCCTGATTACAACGCCCGAATCGCTCTACCTCATGCTCACATCGCGCTCCCGAAGCGTGTTGGCGACGGTTGAGACGGTGATCGTCGATGAGGTCCACACGATGGCGGGCACGAAGCGTGGAGCGCATCTTTCGCTGTCCCTCGAACGCCTTGAACGCGTGGCGGCGCGACCCCCGCAAAGGATCGGGCTCTCGGCGACGCAGCGGCCGCTGGAGGAGGTTGCGCGTTACCTCGGCGGCGACAGGCCCGTGCGCATCGCCGATGCCGGGGCCACGAAGGAACTGGACCTGCGGGTGATCGTGCCAATCGAAGACATGTCACGCCCTGGCGAGAGCGGCATCGTCCACGGCGCCACGCCCGACGGCCGGGAAATTGAAGCGCGCTCGTCGGTTTGGCCGGCGATCTACCCGGAGTTGCTGAAACTCGTCCGATCTCACCGCTCGACGCTTATCTTCGTGAACAACCGGCGGCTGGCCGAGCGGCTCGCAGCCCGGATCAATGACCTTGCGGGCGAAGAGCTGTTGCGGGCCCACCACGGCTCGGTCGCGCGTGAACAGCGGACGGAGATCGAGGAGCGCCTGAAGGCTGGCATGCTGCCCGGGCTCGTGTGCACGAGTTCGATGGAACTCGGGATCGACATGGGCGCTGTTGACCTGGTCGTTCAGGTGGAATCGCCGAAGTCGGTCGCGCGCGGCTTGCAACGGGTGGGGCGTGCGGGGCACCAGGTTGGCGCGCCGAGCATTGGGCGGATCTTCCCAAAGTTCCGCGGCGATTTGTTGGAGTGCGCCGTCGTGACCGAGCGTATGCACAAGGGCCTGATCGAGAAGACCGATGTGCCGAAGAACCCGCTCGACGTCCTCGCGCAGCAGATCGTAGCGATCTGCGCTGCTGACGACATAACGGTCGACGAACTCGAACAGCTCGCGCGCCGCAGCTACAACTTTGCGTCGCTGAGCCGCGAGGTGCTTGAAAGCGTGCTCGGCATGCTGGCGGGCCAGTATCCGTCGGACGAGTTCGCGGATTTGCGGCCCCGCCTCTTGTGGGACCGCGACACGAACGTGCTTTCAAGCCGGCGAGACGCCCGGACCATCGCCATTGTCAACGCCGGGACGATCCCCGACCGCGGGCTCTACGGGGTGTTCCTTGGGCAAGGCGGCCCGCGCGTCGGCGAATTGGATGAGGAGATGGTGTACGAGAGCCGCCCCGGCGAAACGTTCCTCCTCGGCGCGACGACGTGGCGGAT
>JBGOVF010000046.1:0-10131 GCA_041477975.1 Tepidiformaceae bacterium | reverse complement strand
GGGTTCTCCTTGAATGCCACGCTCGGCTCGCGCATCTCCCGCGGATCGGCGAGGTACACGACCGACCCCTCGTAACGCGTCCGCAGCTTCTCGCCCGGGACCAGCACCTCCACGCTCAGACCGCCCGCGTTCCAGCCCTCGTTGCTGCTGATCTGCGGCCGCTTGTAGTTGAACAGCGCCGAACCGTCGGGCTGGTAGACGATGACCGTCATCTCCGCGTGACCCTCGTTCGCGCGGTTGCCGATGCGCATGAACCCGCCCATCTGCTGCGAGGGGTCGAAGAAGTTGAAGTACACCGATTCGTTGAAGTTCTCTTCCGGGCCGAGGGGGTGGGTGTAGTCGTCTTCGGGCTTCACATTGCCGACGATGGTCACCATGGTTGAGTATCTCCCTGCATGAACGCGAAGTACGTCTCCCGCCGGCGTCCGAACGCAGGGGATTGTAGCCCATGCGGCGCAGCGCCACGCACTCCAGCGCAGGAGGTCACGTGAACCTCGCGAAGCTCCACGTGGATGTCGGCCTCTACACGAACCACCTCGAGCCCATGCTCCAATTCTGGCAGAACGAAGTGGGCCTGCCGTTCGAAGAGATGCTCCCCCTGGGTGGAGGCTCTCGCCAGCACCGCCACGCCATGAACGGCTCCGTCCTCAAGATCAACCATTCGCGTGAGCCGCTGCCTGCCGCCGGCCAGAGCGGCTATCGCGAGCTCTTTATCGCCCGCGATGGCCTCTCCGAGCACCGCCGCCTCGTGGACCCGGATGGCAACGTCGTCACGCTCGTACCCCGCTCCGAAGGCTGGTGCGACGGCATCGCAGTCCGCCTCGCGGTCCGCGACGCCAGTAAGTTCCACCACTTCTTCGGCGAAGCCCTCGGGCTCGAACCGGCTGGCAGCGACTCGTACCGTTGCGGCGACTCCGTCCTCCTCTTCGACGAGGTCCCCGGCCCGCACCCACCCGGCAACATCCGCGGAATTGGATACCGCTACCTCACGATCCAGGTCTGGGACTGCGATGCCGAGTATCAGGGCATCCTCGCCCGCGGTGGCGCCGATGGCCGGGCCCCGGTCACGCTCGGTACCACCGCACGTTTCGGCTTCGTCCGCGACCCAGACGGCAACTGGATCGAGATTTCGCAGCGAGCGTCGCTCACCGGCCCGCTGCCGCCGTAAACCGTTATTGGTCGACCGAGCCCAGCGTCCGCAGGTAGTTCACGAGGTGCCAGATCTGGTCGCCCGTGAGCTTGCCCTGGCCCTGGCTCCAGGCACGCATCGCTGAACCCGGGATCCCGTTCGCGATGAAGTTGTAGATCTGCCCTTCCGGGTGCTGCGGCACGTGCACGGTCAGGTCCAGGGGGTACGGGTTCAGGTCCAATCCCTTGGGCGGCACGCCATTGAGGCCGTGGCACGCTGCGCAGTTCTGCTGGTACAGCGTTCGGCCGGCCGCGATCGAATTGGAATCAGGGAAGATCGGATTCTTCGGCAGCGTCGTCGTCAGTTGGTCATGGCTGTGTACGCCGAACAACAACAGCACGCCGAACCCAAACCCCAGCATCGTCATGCCGTTGGCCGCCCACGAGTACTCCTTCCCAAGGCGTCGCAGTGGCGTCCGGCTCAAGGCGAATCCGAATCCCGCCACCAACATCACGAGCCCGCCGAACTCGTTCCAGGAAAGCCCTGGCGCCGGGTCGTCCCACGGCCCTCCGATTACCCCACCGGTGACTTGCGCTCCAGCCGGCCGTACATCGAAGAACGCAACCGTATCGTTCACGTCGGCCCGGCGGACCTCGACTTCGACCCGCCACTGCCCCTCGAGCGTTAGGTACGGCCCCTGGCCCAGGTAGGCACCGGCCGCGGTGCGTGCCAGCGTCAGCGTGGATGGCCCAACCGTCTGGTCGTCGCGGTACCGGAACGTCAGGCGCACGCGCTCGGCGTTCACGGGCGCCTTCTCCGCATCCGCCAGGTCGACTCTGTAGGTGTTCAGGCCAGTCCGGTTCGGGTCGATGGCGAGCGAAACCTGCAGGTCGTCCGCGGTACTGGACTGCCGGAACGGCTCGGCTTCACGGGTTTCGATGACCGACTTCGATACCGTCGTCTGCGTGAGCGTGGCCGCCAGTGCGAGAACGGCCAGCCCAAGCCCAATCTCGGCCGTCGCGAAGTATGTGAAGCGCCTCTGCCGCCGACCGTCCCCTCCGAGCAGGAGATGCTTGCCCCAGCGCGCGTTGTAACCGGCGACCGCGAGAAGCGGGACCATGGCGCCCAACTTGATCAACAGCGTCACGCCGTAGCGGGTGTCCCACAGCTTCGAGGGGTGGTCGATTTCAACGAAAGCACTGAACGTGCCAGACGCCAGGAGGATGAACACGAACACCGAAGCGGCGAGCGAGAAGCGCGGCATGAGCTCCTTGAATTCGCCGTTCGGACGCCCGACTCTCACCGCGACCGCCACCCCCATGACCGCGCCAATCCACAGCACCGCAGCCAATCCGTGCGAAAAGTCCAGAGCGCGCGCCCACGCGCTGCCACCGCCGGCCGCCGCGTGGCTCGTGGCCGTGTAGGCCCAGAGATAGACTCCAACGGCGCCGATCAGGGACGCGCCGGCGCGTCTCGGCGCGTCAGTCACAAACGTGCCCACAACCGCGATCAGCAGCGCGATCCCAAGGCGCGACAGCCAGTACCCACCGCTCGGCGTGTGGAACACGACATCGGACAGTGCCGTCCCGCTGTAGTTGTCGCGGATCGTGACGAAGTTCAGCCCGGTCGCGATGACCAGTACGCCAACGCCAACATAGACCGCGATCGTCAGCGCGCGCCGGGCCGGGGCAGACGCTTCGGGCCAGAGCAAGAAGAGCATCGCCGCCGCGCAGACGATCGCCAGCCCAAGGAGCGAGAGCGCGCGCACCGCCACGCCCTCCCCTACCGGCGGCGGGTCGGAACCGTTACCGAGCCCCGCCACCGTGTTCACCACGTCCGGGACGCTGCCGTCCGGCTTGAGCACGGTGAACGGGAAGGAACCCTGGAGTGCGTGCCCATCCGTTCGCGATACGTTGAACCAGAGCACGTTGTAGATGCCCGGCTGGAGATTCGAAACGGGGACGGTGATGCTCAGGTTCGAGACGTCCACGACGCCCAGCGGCACGGGCTTGCCGGAGGCGTCCAGCAACTTAAGCCCGCTCGACTTCGAGTCGGGCGGCTCCGTGAACGCCAGTGTGATCTGCGTCGGCGCCCGTTGCAGAAACGCGTTCTCCGCGGGGTCCGAGCTGCGCAGAGCGGCGTGGCCAAGCGCCGTCCCCGGCGTCATCACCAGCCAGCCGGCTGCGACCAGCGCGCCGAGGAGGATCGGTCGCCACTTCATGGCTGCTTCTGCACCAGCAGGAACGTCCCGCCGGCTCCGAGCACGAACGCGCCCACTCCGACCGCGACCACGAGGATCCAGGACGTACTGGTCGAGCCACCGAGGTTCGGCCCTTGCACGGCATCGACGGCTGGCGTCGGGCCCCCGAGGAGGTCTTCCCGCAGCGTCACCTTCCCCGCATTCGGTGTGGCCGCCGGGTCTATGGTAAAGCTCACGCTCCCGTTCGCCGCATCGCTGTCGTCGGCACTGAGCGTCTTCCAGTTGACCGTGTACCTTCCGGTCGGCAACGTCGATGGCAGCGGGACGCTGAGCTTGCGCCGATCGCTGTTGTCGATCACTGCTGCGACGGTCGTTACCTCTTTGCCGGTCGAGTCCAGCACGTCGATGTCGTTCGCTCCAGCCTGCCGCGCCATATCCTGGCTCATCCGAAAGACCACTTCAGACGGCGCCTTCGCCAGTACCGCGCCATCCCCGGGAGTGACTTTGGCCGGCTCTGCGTGCGCCAGCGCGGTGGTGACACCAACAACGGCCAGCGCAGCCGCGATCGCCCATGCCAGGATTCGTTGCATTCGCGACGAAGTGTAGCCGTCGCTCAAACGTGGCACCAAAGTCTGGGGCCCGGCCGCCATTACCGGACGTTTTCGTCGCCGCTAGTTGCGGGCGGGCACCCCGGCAGCCGCGCGCGCGGCAGCATCTCGCTTCGCGGCCTCGTCGGCGCGGGCCTCCTCGGCACGTTCGGTGCGCGTCATGACCGGCATCACTTCCTTTGCGAATAGACGCAGCGAGGCAAGCACCTTCTCGTTCGGGATCGTCTCACCCGTGTTGATCAGAAACACCATCCGGTCCACGCCGACGTCTTCCCACCACTTCAACTGCTTGATGATGTCCTGGGGGTCTCCGATCGGCGTGCCGTCGCGCACTGGTCCGACAACGTCGCCGGGGCGGTTCCGCAGTGGCGCGGCGCTGGCGTGGGCGTGGTATGCGGGCGACGGGTAGATTCCGCCAACACCCACGAGATGCGCCGCCCGCACCCCGAACTGCAAAGCCGCCATCCCACCGACCGCCTTCGCCTCCGCGTCATCCTCGCCGCAATACATGAACGCCACCCCGTTCACCTGCTCGTTCACGAACTCACCGACCGGCTCGCAGTTTCGAATCGCGCGATGGTAGTCCTTCACCATCTGCTGGTAGTCCATCGGCGCGCCGAGCGTGACGCCCAACATACCCATGCCACGTTCGCCCGCCTGCACAGCCGTCTCCGGCGACTGCACGGCCACCCACAGCGGCGGGTGCGGCTTCTGCAAGGGCTTGGGAATGACGTTCCGTGGCGGCATCTTGAAGTGCTTCCCATCCCAGCCAAAGTTCTCGGTCGTCCACATCTTCACCACGGCTCGGGTGCACTCGTCCCACATCTCCTTGGTGTCATCCGGTTCGCAGCGGAAGCCGCCCAGCTCGGTCCACGTCGCTGACCGCCCTGTCCCGAACTCCAGCCGCCCATCGCTCAGAAGGTCCAGCGTCGCCGCCCGTTCTGCCACCCGCGCCGGGTGGTTCACGGGCGGCAGCATAAGGGCGATTCCGTGGCCTAACCGGATGCGTTTGGTCTTCGCTGCGCAGTACGAAAGGAAGACCTCGGGCGCCGAGGAGTGCGCGTACTCCTCAAGAAAGTGGTGCTCGACCGCCCAGACCTGATCGAACCCCACCTCGTCCGCCGTCACCACCTGTTCGACGGCCTGGCGGAAAACGCGGTGCTCGGAGCCGTCATCCCACGGCTTCAGGACGGAATGCTCGTAGAAAATCCCGAACTTCATGGGCCTACCCCTTGGCGCGCAGGGTGCCAACTGCCGGTGGCGCTCGTCAACTCCTAAGCCTCAGGCTAAGGATTGTGCTAGCATGCCGCCCGCCGAAACCGGCCCGCAGGTGACTCAAAGGATGGACCCGGTAGCTCTGGTCTGCGATTCGACCGCCGATCTCCCGCCTCGACTGGCGGACGAGCTCGGGATCATCGTGGTCCGCGCCAGCTTCGCCTTCGACGAGCAGCGCTATTTCGACGGCGAACTCTCGGCCCGCGATTTTTACGCTCGCATGCGCACGTCGCCGCACCTCCCCCGGCCGTTCGGCGCCGCTGAGCGCGCGTTCGCCGACGCGTTTACGGCCGGGCTTGCCCGCGCTGAACAGGTCACGTGCCTCGTCATGCCCTTCGACGTCAACCCCTCTTTCACCACCGCGGCCGCAGCCATGCTCGCCATCAAGGACGCGCAGCCAGAAGCCCAGATCAAGATTCTCAACCCGGGGGTCGCCTCGGTTGGGCTCGCATCGCTGCTTATCGCCCTCCGGGCCGCGGACCACGCCCGCTGCTCCGGCCCCGAAGTCGCGGCGCTGGCGGACGAACTCGGCCCGCGCTGCGACGCGCTCTTCGTACCGGGTGAAACCGAGTGGCTGGGCCGCGCCGGCCGGCTGCCCATGCTCGAAGAGCGGCTCGGCCCGATCGACGATAATGTGCCGATCGTTCGGGTCGGCACGCGAATCACGGGCGTCGCACTCGCACTTGGCCACGAGGCCGCACTGGAAGCCGCGGCCAGGCGATGCGGCGCACGTGCCGGCGCCGCCACGCCGCTGATCGTCACCATCGCCCACGCCGATGCAGCCGAACGAGCCCAGGCAGTCGCCGCGCTCGTTCGCCAGAACTGGAATGTCGCGCGCCTCGAAATCACCGAGCTGAGCGCCACCATCGGTTCACAGCTCGGACCAGGAGCGATCGGCATCGGCACGGCGCCGGCAGCCGCCGTAAGGGAGAACTAATGCCCGACAGAGGACTTCTGGACCCGGCGACGATCGCCCCGCCCTCCGCCACGGGCGGCCCTCTGCCGCCCTGGCACGTCGCCTCGGCAAAATGGGCGCAAATCACGTTCGAAGTCGCCCAACAGGCCGCGCTGGACGAGCTGCCGTGCGATGCCACCCGCCCGGTGCCCTGCTACGCCCGGCTCTTCATTCTCGATGCCGCCGATGGCCCGGACGGGCCGTTCCGCCTGGCCGTCCTCTTCGTCGGAGCGCGTTACAAGATGCTTCCCCGCAACGCCCTCGTTCAGGGGATCGTCGATGGCCCGCTGGACGCCGTCGAAAGCGCGTTCGGCGCCCGCTTCGTCAAAGGGGCCGTCACGCTCAGCCGAGACGGTCCGGTGCTCGATGCCTCGATCGCGCGCGCCATGCCTCTGGCCACGCTTCACTTGCCCGAGCTTCGCGCCATCGAGCCGAACATGCTCCGCTGGGACCCGTGGCTCGGGTACGCGGACGCCGACGGTGTCACGAAACTCGCCGAGTTCGCGCCACGGCCTGACATCGAAGCCGCGTTTCTTTCCAAGCATGCAACGCTGGAAGCCGCTCCGGGCTTAGCGCGAACCGATCCCTGGCGCCGTCTGCGAAACATCAACACCGTCTCGGCCTGTTACGCGGAAGGCGCACTCACGCTCACCGCACCGGAGGTTCAGGCGCCGCTGACGTAACCGCCCGTCGCAGCCGGCTAGACCGGGACGGCGGTTTTTTCGCGCATACGGGCGGCATCGGCGGCTGTGGCGGGCGTGTGCTTCACATCGCTCGCGTTCATCGCCCGCAGCCACGTCGCGAACTCGAGCAGCGTGCCATCCGGGTCCATGAAGTAGAACGAGCGGATGAACGTGCCCTCGTGCACCTCGCGCGATATCCCGCGAGCGCTGTCGTCGTGGTTGATGATGGGCGTGACGTGCACGCCCTTCGCCGTGAGCTTCGCGTGATACTCGTCGAACTTCTCCGCCGGTACATCGAACGCAACGTGGTTCATCGAGCCGTGCGCCGTCACCAGTTCGCCTTCGCCCGGCATCCCGACGGGCGAGGAGATGCCCGGAGCGGCTTCGGGAGCCGTCGGGAACCAGAAGAACGCCAACGAATCGCCGTTTCCGATGTCGAAAAAGAAGTGCTGGCCGTAGTTGTTCGGCAGATCGATCGTCTTGGTCAGCGGCATGCCCAGCACGTTCGAGTAAAAGTCCACGGTCCGCGCCATGTCTTTGCAGACGAGCGCGAGATGATTGATTCCACGCAATTCGAATTGGCTATTCGGCCTGTCCATGTTCTCCTCCGTTTGCCCCACGTTGGATGGCTGTAAGGTAGCTTACACCCTCGATCAAGGCTCGCCAGCCCAACGGAGGAACCACAGTGCCCAGGTTGCGACAGGTGCCACGGGCGGAAGCCGCCCCCGAAGTTCTCGACATGTACGACCGCCTCTTCGGCGACCGCGACCCGGTGGCCGAGCCCGGCACCGCCACTGGCACGCCCGGAAACTGGTGGACCGTCTTCGCCCTCGTCCCCGACATCTTCAACTCTGCCCTCTCCCAGTTCGGCCTGTTCAACAGCAAAAAGCGCCAGCTGCCGCCCTACTTCCGTGAACTCGCCCTCACTCGGGCGGGCTTCGCTGCGGGGAGTCAGTTCGTCTTCTCCCAGCACACAAAGGCCGCCCGCGCCGCGGCGATTCCCGAACCGAAAGTAGCGGCCATCTCCGCGTGGGCAAGCTCGCCTGAGTTCGATGCCGCCGACCGCGCCGTTCTCGCCTACACCGACGACCTGGTACTGGCCGACGGCCGCGTGCAGGATGCCACCTTCGCCCGCTTGAAGGAGCTATTCAGCGACGAAGCCATCCTCGAGCTGACCTACGTGGTCTGCACCTACCGCCTCCACGCCACCATGTGCCGCGCGCTGCGCCTCGAGTACGACGATGTCGACGAACGCGTAGTCGAGATACCGGCGCCGGCCCAGGCATCATCCACGAACGTGCTCGAACAGATCAGCCGCTCGGAGCGCTAACGCGCTAACCAGAGGTCGCGGGTCAACTGCGCCTGCCCAACGTGTTCGCGCAGATGGCCGACCGCTGCGAACAGCGAGCCTGCGCCGGTTCGCGTTGGCACGGGCGGGTCGGCATCGGGCCACGAAACGGGCTCGAGCAGGTGGCGTTCAACGCCTGCGCTCAATATCAGTTCGGCGTCGTCGCTGAGGGCTTGCAGCGAAGAAAGCAGATCGCCGCCGGAGGCTATGCGCGTCTGGAAAGCTGCCGCCCGCTCGGTGCGCCGGTACTCCGCAATCGAGCCAACCTGGCCGCATCCGCACTTCAGGAAAAAGCGCGTGGCGGTCACGCTGTGCACGGCCAGCACCGCGAGCGAATTCGCCGATGCGGCCGGCTTCCAGAGCAGCGCGTCGTCGGGCAGGCCATGGAGTGCGTCGCGGAACATCGCGAGTGACTCGTGAACGATAGCAAGGGTGCCGGCGTGAGTGGGTGTCATTGGCGAATCGTAGGGAATCACCGGCCGCAGGCCAATGCCCCGTGGGACCACCCGGCAGGACGCTCAGCGTGAGCCTGCCGTGCGTCACAGCGACCCGGTGTCCGCCTGCAACCCCAGCAACACCCGCCCCACCAGCTCGTACGTCGGCGGAGCGACCATGAGGTGCTGCGTCGCCACATGGATGTCCCGAAACTGCCGTTGCAGGAGGCTGGATGTGTAGACCGATGTCGCCCCGCCGAGGTCGTACATGGCGTCCACCACATCCGCCGAGGAGCGCGTCGCGTGCGTGGCCGCCAGGCGGAGAACTGCCCGCTGTTCCACGCTTATCTCCGCTCCAGCCGCCGCCGCCTGCCAGGCGTCGTCCACAGCCTCGAACAGGAACGCACGCACGGACCGAAGCTCCGCTTCGGCCTCCGCGAGCTCCTGTTGCGTCGCGCTCCGTTCCGCCAACGCCCTCCGGCCGCCAGTCGGCTTCTTCGTCCCCGCGAGGTCCTTGAGTGACTCGACCGACGCCCGTGCGATCCCCAGCGCCACCCCCGCGATTCCAAGCGCCAGGAGCCCGAACACCGGGAAACGGTAGAGCGGCCCGTTCGCCCATGGTTCGTCGGCCGTCAGCGAAAGCGAGTGCTTGCTCGGCACGAACACGTCCGTCGCCGAAACGTCGTGACTGCCGGTGCCCCGTAACCCGGCCGAACTCCAGGTGTCGAGGATCTCGACCTCCCCCGCTGGAAGAACCATCGAGCGGGCGTTGATGCTGCCGTCGGCCAAACGCTCCGGCCCGTCGGCCCCGAACACCACGCTCCCGAGTTGGAGCCATGAACAGTGCTGCGATCCGCTCGCAAACGGCCAGCGCCCGCTCACACGGTAGCCGCCCTCAACCCGCACGGCTCGGCCGTTGGGCACGAAGACGCCGCCCGTCACGGCCACCGGGTCGCCGTAAATCTCCTCGGCGGCTCGCTTCGGCAGATAGGCGCTCGTGACGCCGGTCGAAGCGCCGATCATCACGCACCAGCCGGCGGCGCCGTCGGCTTTCGCCACCGCCTCGATCACCCGGATGAGCGTCGCGGCGTCAGTCTCCAGCCCGCCGATCTCTTTCGGCACGACCATCCGAAACACACCCGCCGCGCTCAGCTCCGCCACCAGTTCGGGCGCAAGCCGCCGGGCCTGCTCGTTTTCGTCAGCGAAGCTGGCGATGCGGTCGCCCAGGGCCGCTACGCGCCGTAATAGGTCGGCCGCCACTTCCGTCTCAGTCACGGCGGCTGCCCAACTGGATCTTCGTACCGTGCCTAGGACGCCTTGCCACCGAACGGCCAGAGGCGCCGCCGCGGCTTCCCTGCGCTGGCAGGCTTCTCGGGCCCGTCGAAGCCGCGCCCGCACGACTGGCAATACGCGTACACGTTGAGGTTCTGGTGGCCGCACCACGGGCACTGGCGCATCGAATCGTTTCCCCCTGCTCCGTCATTCTAGCCACGAGGCCG
>JBGOVF010000451.1:0-2989 GCA_041477975.1 Tepidiformaceae bacterium | reverse complement strand
TTTGAGCCCTCCCGCGCCCCCCCCCGTTAACCGTCCGTAAACACCGCCCGCCATCCTCCTCCAAGCGTCAGCAGGAAGCACATGGAGCCCTGTCGGATGGGTGACTCGCGCTTGGGAGGGCGTCGCGACTGCGGAACTTCCCGGGCCATCCCCGCCTCACCCGCCCCGAGGCGGCCCCACCACCAGCACCGGCCGCCCCGCAGTCCGAATCACGGCCTCCGTGACGCTCCCTGTGAGCGCCCGCGACAGCCCCGACCGCCCGTGCGTGGGCATCAGGATCAGGCTTGCGTTGAGTTCGTTGGCCCGGGCAACGATGGCTGTTGCGGGAGACCGCGCCCAGGCCACATGGACCGTGGCAGCGGTTCCCGCGAAGTGCGTTGCCGCCAGGCCGTGGAGCCAGTCCGCCGACTCCGTCCGAAGCCGCTCGACGGCCTCACCGCGATTCTCAACTGTCACCGGGGACGGCGCCTCGAAGACCGATGTGCCGGCCACCGCGGGCGCGGCTTCCAGGACGGGGCTCTCGACGCTGCCGGCGGCCTCTCGCGGGTCCAGCACTGTCAGCAGGTGCAACTCAACTGTCGGGATCAGCCGCAAAAGTGCGGTAACGGTCGGCACGACGGAAAGCCCAAATTCGCTCCCGTCCATCGGGACGAGAACGCACAGCCGCGGCTCCGGGGAACTCACGTTTCGCACCTCTATTCAAACCGTCTCCCGCCGGGCCTGGCCAGGGCCAACAACCGCCGGGGAGTCCGGACACATGGAGCCTATCCGGTAGAGGGCCGTCCGGAAGGCCCGACAGGACGGTTTCTGAGGGTCCTAACGGCCCATCACGGAGGGGTCGACCAGCCGTGTCAGCGGAGTGCGGCGGAACCTAGCATGTGGGCTGATCGATAGACGGACTCAATAAGCCGGAAAGCCGGCAGGAAGAAGTCCGCCAGGGAGGGACGCCGTGAACATTCAATCGGTTCTCGCCACGAAAGGGACGAGAGTCGTGACCGTCCGGCCCGACGCCCTTGTTGAAGTCGCGGCGGCACTGCTGGCGGCCAACGACATCGGCGCGCTCGTCGTAGTCGATGCCGAGCGGAAGCTCCTCGGCATCATCTCGGAGCGAGACATCGCCCGCGCCGTTACGCGCCGCCGTGCCATCCACGACCTCCGGGTGCGCGACCTGATGACGGGCGACGTGACAAACGCATCGCTGACCGACGAAGTCGTGACGGTGCTGCGGTGGATGACGCTTGGCCGCTTCCGCCACGTGCCCGTCCTCGACGGCGAAGAACTCGCCGGGATCGTTTCGATCGGGGACCTGGTCAGGGCACAGTTGAGCGAAGACCAGGGTGTGATCCTGACACTCGAGACCATGCTGATGGACGCCCCCCGCTGACGGCGGGGTGCCGCCCGAACCACCGCCACACGATCGACGCTAGCCCTGGCGCTTAAGGATGTGCACCACGCACACAGAGCCGGCGCCCATCATGTGGGCGAGGCCGATCTGTGCTCCCTCAACCTGCCGGCGGCCCGATTCGCCACGCAGTTGCTGGGTGACGTCCCAGATCTGAGCCAGGCCCGTTGGGCCGCCCGGATGGCCGCGGCCGATGAGCCCGCCATCGGTGGAGAACGGGATGCGCCCCCCGATCGTCGTGGCGCCTTCCGCTACAAGCCGGTCGCCCTCGCCGTCGTCACAAATGCCAAGCAGCTCGTAGTACATCAGCTCCTCGATCGGGAAGGCATCGTGCACGTGAACCAGGTCGAGGTCTTCCGGGCCCACGCCAGCCTCCTCGTAGGCGAGGTTCGCGGTGATCCGGGTCGATTCGGACGGGCCGACAATGGCGCCGAGGAAGATGTGCCCCGGTTGATAGCGCTCTGACTGCATCTGCGAGGCGACGACTTTCACGAGCGGGCGGCCGCCGGCAAGCCGCTCGGCGACCGCTCGCGTCGCTACGATGGCCGCGGCGCCGCCCGCGCCCGCGCCACAGGCCATCATGGCCGTGTGCGGGTACGCGACCATCGGCGCAGCCAGGACCATCTCGGGTGTGATCTCGTTCTCCGCCTGGCGCTCCGCGTACTTGTTGAAGCGCGCGTGGTTCCAGTTCTTCGCCGCGATCTTCGCGAACGTCTCCACCGTTGTTCCGTTGTCATGCATGCGCCGGACGGCCCAGAACGCGAAGAACGCTGCCGGCAACAGTGTCGAGTCCATGGTCGGGCGGCGCGGACCGCCGGCCGCGGCCATGTTCCCCAGCCGGCCATCGAAGGCGACAGCCATCGCCACCTCGCTGCTCCCGCCCGCCACCGCCAGAACGGCCTCCCGGAACGCTGACGAGCCGGTTGCGGAGGCGTTCTCGACGTGAACCACCGGCAATCCGGTGAGCCCAAGGTCCTTGGCGAACGACACACCGTCGAGCATGTTGCCGCCGATGTAGCCCGTGTAGAGCGCGCCTACGTCGCGAAACGAGATGTTCGCGTCCTCGAGCGCTGCCATCCCGGCTACGTAGTGCATATCGCGGCGGCTCACGTCGTGCTTGCCGAAGCGGTGCATCCCGACACCGATAACGTAAACATCGCGATTCATGCTCATTGCCCTTCCCCGGTTCGCCGAAAGGCGATGGCACAGAGTTCGTTGCCGTCGGAGTCCCGGCCCACCTCCCGCGTCACGAGGCGGACCTTCTGGCCGATGCTCCACTCGCCCATCTGGCCATCGAGTGGCGCCTGGATGCGCACGCCCTCGGGAAGGTCCACCTGGCAAGCGCCGAAGCCGCCGCCGCTGTCCTTCTCCATGCTCCCCAGCCACGGCATGAGCACGAACGTCCAGGAGTAGATCACTCCCTCGGTGGACAGCTCGCAATCCTCCACCGCTTCCATGGTTATGGGGCATCGCTTGCGCCGGGGCCAGAAGTACGTCTTCGCGGCCGGGCTGTACGAACCGAGGAGCACGGGCGACCCCTCGGGGTCCTCGGGAATGCGGAAATAGCCGTCTTCGACAGGAATCTTC
>JBGOVF010000434.1:0-3075 GCA_041477975.1 Tepidiformaceae bacterium | reverse complement strand
CCAGACGGCCGGGCGCCCTGCGGGCGCTGATGCCCGCGTTGCGGGCCCCGGCGATCGTCGTCAGGCATCGAAAGATGCCATCCTCCTCTCGCCACCCGCGCCTTGGCACCGCCCGTCTGGAACGCCGGTCTTCGAGCCTACGGCCTGCTCCAGCTCTGGCCGTTACAGTCCACTAGTCAACCCTCGCGCCGTGGTCGATCGCCATCAGGTAGCCTCGCGCGCGCTCGGTCAGCGGGTATCGGTTCTCCATCTCGTGAAAGGCGGGTCCGTGGTCGCTGTGCTCCAGATGCGCCAGCTCGTGGACGACCAGGTAGTCGATGACCCACTCGGGCAGCGAGGCCGCCCTGCCCGCGATCCGGATCGCCCCAGTCGTGAAGGTGCAGCTTCCCCACCGGTGCGACATCTCGGCAAAGGCGATCGAGGTCCAGCGGAGCCGGCCGCCGAAATGCCTATCGTTGAGGGAGCGGGCGCGCTGGGCGAGCCTGTCGTCCGAAGGTCGCGTGCGCTCCATGCGCCGCTCGATGCGCCCGCGCATCTCCTCGGCCCACCTCTCACGCTCGGCGCGGGACATCCAGTCGGGCACCAGCAGCTCGAGGACCCCCGACCGGAGCCGGGCCGCGACTGTTCGGCGCCGCCTCCGGCTGGCGACTATGCGGACGGGCGGGGTGAACGAGTTGTGATTCGTTTCCAGGACGTTGTACTCCGATGTTGCTGCGACGGGATTGGGGCGATTGTAGGCGGGGCGGGCTGAGTTGGGAACGGTGCACGTTAAGACGCTGAATTAGGATTGCGCGGAAGACGTGCCTAGAAGCCTCGTCGTCGGAAATGGCAACGTGCTCGTGGGCTTCGACGCCAACTATTCGGTTCGCGACATCTACTTCCCACGCGTCGGCGACGCCAACCAGACGATGGGCAACGTCTGCCGGACGGGCTTCTTCGTCGACGGCAGGTTCGCTTGGCTCGAAGACCCCGCGTGGGAGCGAAAGCTCGCCTACGCCGAGGACTCGCTGGTCACGGCGGTGACCCTGAAGCACCCGGTGCTCGGGATCACGGTCAAATTCGAGGATTTCGTCGACCTCGCCCGCAACTGGTTCATCCGCAACCTCGAGGTGTCGAGCGCAACGGGCTTCAACACCGCCCGCGTCTTCTTCCACTACGACTGGTACATCGAGGGCTCGGATATCGGAAACACCGTGGCCTATGACCCGCGGCATCGCGCAGTCATCGCGTACAAGGCCAACCGCTACTTCCTGGTCGGCGGGGATGCCGGCCCCGGGTTCGGGATCGACACGTGGGCCAACGGCAAGAAGGGCGGCAGCCTCGCCGGCACGTGGGTCGACGCCGAAGACGGAGAGCTCGGCAGGAACCCGATCGAGCAGGGCTCGGTCGACTGCACAGTCGGCTTCAACCTGGTCCAGGTGGCTCCAGGCGCCACTTCCAGCCTGACGCACTGGGTCTGTATGGGGACCCGGTTGAGCGAGGTGACCACGTACGGCCAGGAGCTGATCATCGGCAAGGGCCCAGACACCTACCTCGGACGCACCCTCACCTACTGGCAGGTCTGGTCCGAGAAGGACCACCGGCACATCGACGAGGAGCTTGGCTCAGACGTCACGCAGCTCTACCGCCGCAGCATATTGACAGCGCGCACGCACGTGGACAACCACGGAGCCATCATCGCGGCGACCGACTTCGACATCACGAAGTTCGCGCGTGACACGTACGCATATGCGTGGCCTCGTGATGGAGCGCTGGTCGCGAATGCGCTCGATCGAGCGGGGCACGAGGACATCACACGGAGCTTCTTCACGTATTGCCAGCAGTGCCTTGTCGAAGAGGGGTTCTTCCTGCACAAGTACACGGCGTACGGCCAACCGGGCAGCTCGTGGCTCCCGTGGGTGGACCGCCAGGGCCAGATCACGCTGCCGATCCAGGAGGACGAGACGGGCCTGGTGCTGTGGGCGCTCTGGCAGCACTACCGCATCCACCGCAACCTTGACTTCATCGTCGGCCTCTACTCGACGCTGGTCGTGCCGGCGGCCGACTGGATGGCCACGTATGTGGACGAGCGAAACGGCCTCATCAAGCCCTCCTGGGACCTGTGGGAGGAGCGGTGGGGAGTGCACGCTTTCACGGTCGGCGCGGTTTGGGGCGGCCTCGCCGCGGCGGGCAGCTTTGCCGACCTGTTTGGCGACGTCGCGTCGTTCGTCCGCTATCGCGACGCGGCCGAGCGGCTCCGGGCGGCGGCCGACGAGCACCTCTACAGCCCCGATCTGGGCCGGTTCGCCCGCCGCGTGGCGGTGGAAGAGGACGGGACGATGACCGTCGACATGGTCATCGACAGCGCGATCTACGGCCTGTGGCGGTTCGGTATGTACCCGCCGGACGAGCCTCGCATCGTGGAGACGATGAATGCGATCAAAGACGAGCTGACGAACAAGGCGGCCGCCGGGGGTATCGCGCGCTACCGGGACGACTACTACTTCAAGGTCGAGCCTGATACCAACAAGGTGCCTGGCAACCCCTGGTTCATCTGCACCCTGTGGATGGCGCAATGGATCATCGCGACCGCCAAGACCGCACAGGACCTGGAGCCCGCGCGCAAGATCGTCGACTGGACCGTCGCCCACCAGCTCCGCGGCGGCCTGCTGTCCGAGCAGCTGGACCCGAACACCGGCGCCCCGCTCTCCGTCTCGCCGCTCACGTGGTCGGCTGCTGAGCTGATCGCCACCGTCGACGAGTTCTGCCGGCGCTCCGAGTGGGTCCGCCGGTCCGCACTCTCAACTGTCCCACCGAAACCGGCGTCGGTCTAGTGGACCGTACCAGCCATATCTGGAGCATCCGACGTCCCAGACGGCCGGGCGCCCTGCGGGCGCTGATGCCGGCGTTGCGGGCCCCGGCGATCGTCGTCAGGCATCGAAAGATGCCATCCTCCTCACGCCACCCGCGCCTTGGCACCGGCCGCCTGGAACGCCGGTCTTCGAGCCTGCGGCCTGCTCCAGCTCTGGCCGTTACAGTCCACTGGACGCCTGGATCAGGGTCCTGAAGTCGGTTCGGGTTATTGGTCGGCGTAAT
>JBGOVF010000022.1:0-12794 GCA_041477975.1 Tepidiformaceae bacterium | reverse complement strand
TCCCCCGCACACGCCCTGCAAATATCGATGACCTGGCGGTGCAGGTGGCGATCATCCGGCCGGGACCCATCGTCGCCGGGGCTTTCCACCCCTATATGGAGTACCGCGAAAAACTGGCGCGCGGCGAACATGTGGACATTGACTACGGCCACCCGGAGCTCGCGCCGCTGTTGGCGGACTGCCTCGGCGAAACGCTCGGTCACGTGCTCTACCAGGACCAGGTGCTCCAGATCTCCTGTGCTGTGGCCGGCTTTACTCCCGGCCAGGCCGACCGCCTGCGCCGGGCCATGAGCCGCAAACGTTCCGCCGAAGCGATGCAGGCCATCGCGGCAGACTTCTTCGAGGGAGCGGCACGAAACGGCGTCAGCCAGGCGGCCGCGAGGGTGGCTTTCGACAAGATGGCCGCTTTCGCCGCCTTTGGCTTCCCGAAGAGCCACGCCGTGGCATTCGCGCTGCTCGCCTACGAATCCGTGTGGCTGCGTTACCACTACCCGGCGGCCTACTACTGCGCGATCTTCAACGCCCAGCCAATGGGCTTCTATTCCGTCGAGGTGCTCGCCGGCGACGCGAACCGGCTCGGCATGGCCATCCTCCCGCCGGATATCAACATCAGCCACGCCGGCGCCTGGCCGGAACTGGGCGACATCCGTCTTGGGATCGAACAGGTGAAGGGGATGGGCGGCGGCTGGCAGGCGAAACGGGGACTCGCCGCTGCCGGCAGCCCCACCATGCCCGAGCGGATTGTGGAGGAACGCGACAGGCATGGGCCCTACCGCTCGGCGGCAGACCTGGTGGCCCGGGCAGGTTTAAGCCGTGACCAGGCCGAAGCATTGATCAGCGCCGGTGCGCTGGACGAATTCGGCCTTGAGCGCCGTGAGTTGTTATGGCAACTTGGCCTGCTCGTACCAGCGACCGATGTGCAAACGCGCACCCCGGCCGGCCGGGCAAGGGCGGCACGCCAGGCCGCACTTCCGTTGCCCGTCGACCAGGACATGGTCGAACTACCTGCGCTGTCTCGCTGGCACGAACTGGCCTGGGATTTCGAGCGGCTGGGGCTGAGTCCCGGCGAGCACCCCATGCGCCTGGTCCGCCCGCTCCTGCACGAAGGCGTCATCACCAGCCTTCACCTCGGCGGCGTGAAGAACCCGAACCGGCTGCCCCAGGGGATGATGGTGGAGATGGCCGGGATGGTCGTCACCCGCCAGCGGCCGTCGACCGCGAGCGGAGTGATGTTCATGCTCCTCGAAGACGAATTCGGCCTGGCGAACATCGTCGTGTACACGCCGCTGCAGGAGCGGCAGCGAGAACTCGTGCGCGCGACACCGTTCGTGATCATCCGCGGCCGGGTGGACAACCAGAAGAGCGGCTTTCCAAACATCATCGCGGAGCAGTTCAAGCCGTGTCCGCTCCCGGGCCTGATCGAAGCGCCGGAAGGTCACAACTTCGGCTAGCGCGACGGGCTCCGAAAGTGGCTACGATGTTCCGAATCACACACCGAGGCACGCAATGGCCAGCCAGGAACTCCAGACCCTTCTCCAGATGTTCAGCGCGAGGCCCGTCCCCGCCACCCCGCCCACACTCGCCGAACAGCGCGCAGGGATGAGCGCGTTCCTCGGCGCCAACCCACTGCCCGCCGATGTCGAAACATCGAAAGTCAGCGCGAATGGCGTGCCTGCCGAATGGTTCTCCGTGCCTGCGAGCGATCCGGCACGCGTGGTCCTGTATCTACACGGCGGCGGCTACGTCATCGGCAGCATCGATTCGCATCGGGAGTTCACTGCTCGTGTGGCGCGGGCCTGTTCCGGCCGCGTCCTCTCGCTCGATTACCGCCTCGCGCCAGAGCACCCCTTCCCGGCCGCCGTGGACGACGCCGTCGCGGGCTATCGTTACCTTCTCGGCTCGGGCGTGAAACCGGCGAGCATCGTGATCGCCGGCGACTCGGCCGGCGGCGGGCTGACCGTCGCCACGCTCGTCGCGCTCAAGCAGGCCGGCGAGCCGATGCCCGCCGCCGGCGTCTGCCTCTCGCCGTGGGTCGACCTTGAAGGCACCGGCGACTCCATGACTTCACGCGACGCACTCGACCCAATGGTCCACAAGCCAGGCCTCCTCGAGATGGCCGCGCACTACCTCCAGGGGAAGAATGCGCGCGACCCCCTCGCCTCGCCGCTCTACGCCGACCTCGCTGGTCTGCCGCCGATGCTCATCCAGGTCGGCACGTCCGAAACGTTGTTCGACGACTCCACCAGGCTGACCGCGAAAGCGAAGGCAGCCGGAATCGACGTTACGCTCCAAGAGTGGGACGAGATGATTCACGTCTTCCAGGTGTTCCCCGTGCTCCCGGAAGCCCGCCAGGCCACCGAGAAAATCGGGACGTTCATTCGCGAGCGCACCTCAACGCCGGTGGGGGCGCGCTGACGCTCAGGCCTCGGTGATCGTCACCTGCGTCATCTTGACCGGATCGCGCGGGCGGTCTTGGCCGCCCGTCGGTGCCGTTGCGATGGCATCCAGCACGTCTTCGCCGCTGGTGAGCTTGCCGAAGATCGTGTAGTTCGGCGGGAGCCCGTAGTCGGCGTGCATGATGAAGAACTGGCTGCCGTTCGTGTTCGGGCCGGCGTTGGCCATGGCCAGGGTGCCGCGGGCGTACTTCCGCTTCACTGGCTCATCCTTGAAGCGGTAGCCGGGCCCGCCGCTGCCGGTGCCCCCCGGGTCCCCGCCCTGGATCATGAAGTTCGGGATGACGCGGTGGAAGATGACGTCCTCGTAGTAGCCGTCTCGCGCAAGGAAGACGAAGTTGTTCACGGTCATCGGCGCGTCTTCGGGGAAGAATTCAGCGGTCATCGTGCCGGCCGTGGTCTCGATCGAGGCCGTGTACTTCTTCTTCGGGTCAATCGTCACTTCGGGTGCGCTCGGATACGACTTCATGGCGACTCCAGGTTATTCGGGGTTTCCCGCAGCGTACCGCACAACAGGTCTTCGAAGCTTGCTCAGACCGCGGCCGGCCGCGGCAGCGCGCAGCCGATGATCTCCCTCACATCCTGAATCCCATTCCGGACCAGCCACGCCTCCAGGCCTTCCAGCACGTCGAGGAGCGCGCGTGGGTTGGCGAACGTCGCGGTGCCAACCTGCACTGCTGTCGCGCCAGCCATGAGGAATTCGACCGCGTCTTCGCCGGTGCGTATCCCGCCGCACCCGATGACCGGGATGCGGACCGCCTTAGCGACGTCGTAGACGATCCGCAGAGCGATAGGCTTGATCGCGGGACCACTGAGGCCCCCTCGCGCACGCGGCAGCACCGCCCGCCTTTGGCGCGTATCGATGGCGAGGCCGAGCACCGTGTTGATCGCACAGATGCCCGCCGCGCCCTCCGCTTCACAGGCCAGGGCGAGCGCCACGGGGTCGGTCACATTCGGGGTGAGTTTCACAATGACCGGCAGGTCCGTGTTGCGCACGGCGGCCCGGGTCGCGCGAGCTGAGGCCTCGACGTTCTGGCCGATTTCGATCCCGCCGATATCGACGTTGGGACAACTGATGTTCAATTCGAGTGCGGCAATGCCGGGAACGCCGTCCAGCATCCGTGCCATCTCGCCGAATTCGTCGACGGTGTCGCCGGCGATGTTCACGATGACCGGAACTCTCCAGCGATCCCAGGCCGGCGCCATCTCCGAGATGCACTTCTCGATGCCGATGTTCTGGAGGCCGATAGAGTTGAGCATCCCGGCCGGAGTTTCGGCAACGCGCGGCTGAGCGTTCCCAGCCCGTGCTTCCATGGTCACACCCTTCGAAACGACAGCCCCGAGCGCTTCGATATCGAAGTGCTTCGCGAATTCCGACCCCCAACTGAACGTGCCCGAGGCCGGCATCACGGGGTTTCGTAGCACGAGGCCGTGCTTCGCCCCGGGCGCCAGATCAACTTGCAGGTTCGGGGGCATTGCGTTCAGTCTATCCGGCGCGCTTGCAGCGGAGAAGCGAAACGGCCTGGCGATCGCCCGGCCGTCGTGGTCTTCCATGAGTGGAGGTCAGGAGTTGGACGCAGCCTTGCGCCCGCGATAACGAGAGCCGTTGAGGCTGAAGCTGTCGCTGTCCCACATGAGGTCTTCGGAGGAATTCCGGAATTCGCGGCTCACCCCGCAGCGCTTGCAGCGGCCGCCGCTTACGGCGCCGTTCGGCGTGTCAATCACCCAGTGGTGCCGGCACATGGCCGTGGCGCCTGTCATCTGAGCGGTCCTGGCTTCAGTCATTCGATCTCCTCATCGTGTTTACCGGTCGGTAGAATGAGTGTACCAGACCGTCCGTTCGATCTCCAACGTAGGAGCGCCCATCGAAAAGGCCGGTAAATCGTTTGCCGCCCCGCCTGATAAGGTCTACGATCGGTAAGGTCGATGCGATCGCGGCGCTTACGCCGATCACGATTCACGCGACGCAGCGGATCCCCCGATCAGGCAGCCAACGGCGCCGGCGGTGGGCCGAGCTGGATCCCGACCCAACGGTGGCCCCGCGCGACGCGGTTCCCAAGGCACGAAAGGCCTCACGACGTAATGACCTCTGCCCAAGTTCTCAGCCGTGACGAGATCATGGCCGCGCTCGACACAGTCCAGGACCCGGAGCTTCACGCCAGCATCGTCCGCCTGGGCATGGTCAAAGACCTGGCGCTCGACGGCGCAACCGTCACCCTCACGGTCGAACTCACAACTCCCGCGTGCCCGTTGAAGGAAACCATCGAACACGATGTGCGCCTGGCCCTCGCGTCTATCCCGGGCATCTCAGCAGTGAACCTCGCCTGGGGGGCGAACGTCCGTGCGTCGTCGCCGAAGGAAGGCCAGAAGGCGATTGAAGGCGTGCGCAACATCATCGCCATCGCCAGCAACAAGGGCGGAGTCGGCAAGTCCACCATCGCTGCGAACCTGGCGGTTGCCCTCGCAAAATCCGGCGCCCGGGTCGGCCTGATCGACGCGGATATCACCGGCCCAAACCTGCCGACGATGTTTGGGCTCGCGAGTGGGCTCCAGGCCGGCGCGAGCGACGGCCTCCGCGCCGTCGACCGGTTCGGCGTCAAAGTGGTCTCAATCGGGTTCCTCCTGCCGAAGGGGACGCCGGTGGTGTGGCGTGGCCCGATGATCGGGAGCGCCGTGCGCCAGCTCCTGCACGACGTGCCGTGGGGCGAACTCGACTACCTCATCGTCGACCTCCCGCCGGGCACCAGTGACGCCTCGATGAGCCTCGCGCAGGATGCGCCAATCTCCGGCGTTGTCATCGTCTCCACCCCGCAAGATGTCTCGGTGGAAGACGCAATGAAAGCGGTCGCCATGTTCGAGAAGCTGGATGTGCCCGTGTTTGGGATGATCGAGAACATGAGCTACTTCGTGGCGCCCGACACGGGCAAGCAGTACGACATCTTCGGTCACGGCGGCGCCGAGAAGGCCGCCGACCAGCTCGGGATCGACTTCCTGGGCGAAATCCCAATCGAACCGGCAGTCCGTGAAGGAGCCGACAACGGCATCCCTATCGTGTACGGCGCGCCGGACAGCAAATCGGCCCAGGCGATTGAGAAGATCGCCGGCAATGTGGCCGCCAGACTCAGCGTTTTGCAAAGGATGGGCATCTAGACCCACATGGTCCTCAATATTTTCCCCCGGCGAGAGAAGACGGTTGTCGCTCCCGCCCCCGCACTCGAATCCACACTTCCCGAACCCTCGGTAGAAGCCCTCGAAGACCGCAAGCGCCCCACGCGCCGCGGGTCACGCGGCGGACGCGGCCGTGGCAAGGCCGCTGTCGCCGAAGTCGCACCTGACGGAGCAGTAGCGCCCCAGGACACCACGGAAGCTCCACCTCGCGCCCCCGCGCGCCGGACGCGAACGCGCCCGGCCGTATCGCAAGAGCTTGAGGTCGCCGTTCCGGAGGCTCCCTCGGAAACGGTACCGGAGCCGGCTGTCCCGGCGGCGCGCTCGCGACGCACCCCGCGCCAGCCAGCGACTTCCGGCGCAGAGGAAGTCCCTACCCGCGCTCCTGTCGAAGCCACGACCGCAGGCATCCTCAAGGCCATCGAACAGCAGAGCCGGCAGATCGATCAGCTTATCCGCATGCAGGAAGAAGCGGGCCGGCGCGGAGGAGGCTCCAGCGGTGCTGCATCCGCGCCTCCCGCGCGCGTCGGCGTCTTCGTGGACGCCGCCAACGTCGAACTGGCGAGCGACCGTCTTCGCGCTCGCTTCGACTGGAAGAAGATCCTGGACATGCTCACGCGCGACCGGCAACTGGTCAGAGCCATCGCCTACTCACCGGTGCACGACGATCCGGGCGTCAGCATCGAAACGCAGCGATTCGTCGAACCGTTCCTCGGCAAGGGCTACAAAGTCGTCACCAAGCCGCTCAAGCGGTTCGCGGACGGCTCAATCAAGGCCAACGTCGATATCGAGATGGCTCTGGACGTCATCGAAATGGCGGACCGCCTCGATGTCGTCTGCCTGATCTCCGGCGACGGCGACTTCCAGCGGCTCGTTGAGGTGGTCCAGAGCAAGGGCGTCCGCGTCGAAGTGGTGGCCGTCGGTTCGAGCACGGCTTCGAACCTGCGCAACGCCGCGGACTATTACATCGACCTGCAGACTCGCCTGAAAGACGTGAAGGTCTAGCACCGCGGTCCGGAGCGGCCCGCTCGGGCCGATGGCCGGAGCGGAGCCGCTCTGGTACCGTCCCAGCGCGTGGAGCTCGTCGTCCTCGGACTGGCCTGGTTAGGTTCCGTGGCAGCCGTGGGCGTCTGGCACGCGCCTCCGTGGATGGCGGCGGCCTGGCTGGCGGCGAGCCTTCCTGTCGCCTACAGGTTCCGCGGTCGCCGTACGGCAGCCTGGTTTGCGCTGGCCGCCGTCATTGCGCTCGCAGGCGGCATTCGGTTCGACTCGTGGCGTCATAGCGAATCGCCGGATTGGGTGCGGTTCATCGGCTCGGAGGTCGTGTTGCACGGCACGGTGACTTCTGAGCCCGACCCGGGACCTGCGTCGGTCTCGTACGACGTGCGGGTGGACAGCATCGAAGGCGCCGCATCGAAACCTGGCGAAGGCTCCGTGCGAGCGACATTGAACCAGTACGCCCGTCTTCTTCCCGGCGATCAGGTCTCGCTGAAAGGCACGCTCGCCGACCCGCCGGTGTTCGCGACGTTCGACTACCGCTCGTACCTTGCCTGGCGCGGCGTGTTCGCGACGATGCTCTACCCGGCGATCGCATCGGTTTCGCCCGGCGGTTGGTCGCCGGGTCGCGAGGCGACCGGCTGGCGACTCGAACTCGACCGGGCACTTCAGCGCTCGTTGCCCGAACCGGAAGCCTCGTTGGCGGCCGGGATCGCCTTCGGCCGCGATGGCAACCTTCCGGATGAAACGAAGTCGGAGTTCCGGTCAAGCGGCCTCGCGCACATCGTCGCCGTCTCGGGCTCGAACGTGACGCTCGTCGCCGCCGTGGCGTTCGCTCTGTTCGTACCCGCCGTGGGACGACGGTACGCGCTACTCCCGGCCGCGCTGATGATCGCCGGCTACGTGACCATCGCCGGGCTTTCCCCGAGCGTTGTGCGAGCCGGGGTGATGGCGGCAATCTTCCTGTTCGGGGCGTGGCTTGGACGGCCGCAGGCCGGCCTTCCCGCGCTCGCCATAGCGGCAGTCATCATGACCGCCCTCCAGCCCGCCGTCGCGGCGGACGCCGGATTCCAGCTAAGCCTTGCCGCAACCGCCGGGCTGCTCGTTTTCGCGCCGTGGATTCGGGTGGGCCTCGAACGCGCATCCAGGACGCTTCCGCCAGCCCTGGCCCCACCCGGAGCTGTCCTCCAGGTCGCCGCCCTCTCCACTGCCGCCAACATCGCCACGTTGCCGATCGTCTTCGTGACCTTTGGGCGCGTTTCTCTCATCGGGCCGTTGGCCAACATCGTCGTGGAACCATTGTTCGTGCTGGCGTTCGGGGCCAGCGCGCTGACGGCCCTCCTGGGGTGGGCCTGGGCGCCTGCCGGGTGGGCGGCGGGCATCGTGGCTTACTATCCGCTGGCGTTCATCCTCTGGCTCGCGCGAACGGCCGCGGCGCTCCCGGGCGCGTCGGTGCCGGGGCCGACTCGCTCCGCGGATATTGCGCCCGTTGCGTATGCGCCAATGCTGGCCGCCGGGTGGTTCGCCTACCGGCGGCTCGCGCCCGTTGAGCCAGCGGCACGTCCGGCGGCAGCCGCGCGGCGGGTCCGCCACGTGGTGTTGGCGGGCTCTATAGGCGGGATCGCGGTGGCGGTCTTATTGCTGGGGTTCCTGCCCGCACGCGGGCCAGGCGAACTCGAACTGACCGTGCTCGATGTCGGGCAGGGCGACGCCATCCTGATCCGCACGCCGCACGGCACAACATTGCTCATCGATGGCGGACCGAGCCAAATTCAGCTAGCGCGGCAGCTCAGCGCGGTGCTCCCGCACTGGCAGCATACGATCCGCGCGGCGTTCGTCACGCACCCGCAAGAGGACCACATCGGCGGCATCCCAGGGCTGATCGACCGCTACGACGTGAAGATGGTCTTCGACAACGGGAGGTCGAACACGACTCAGACCTATGCAGCCTACGAACTGCGCGGTGTCGCCCGTAGCCACCTGGCAGCAGGAGCCACATTCATGTGGGACGGGGTCACCGTCGAGGTGCTCTGGCCACCGGCCGGCTACATTACCGGCGAGTTGAACGATACGTCGCTCGTACTGCGCATCAGGTATGGCCAGACGACGATCGTCCTCACCGGCGACTTCGAGGCGCCCGCGCAGGACCTGCTGATGGCATCGACCGGTGTCGCGGCCGACGTGCTGAAGGTGCCCCACCACGGATCGAAGACCACCGACCCTGCGTTTCTCGATGCTGTGGACGCTTCTGTCGCGATCATCTCTGTGGGCGCGAACAACCTCTTCGGCCACCCGTCAGCGGAGACGCTCGACGCTCTCGCTGGCTCGCCGGTCTATCGAACTGACCGCGACGGGCGAGTCACCGTGCGAAGCGACGGAACCCGGCTGACCGTGTCCACTGAAAAGTAGCGCGCCGGTTTTGCGCCGGACCAGAGCAGCCCTTACGGTTAAGTCCCGCCAATTCGACGCGGCCAACTGAACGGAGCACCCACGCATTTGACCACACGCATCGACGGGCGCCAGCCCGACTCGCTTCGCCCGGTGACCATCCATCCCAACGTGCTCGACTTCGCCGAAGGCAGCTGCATGATCGAGTTCGGGAGAACGCGGGTGCTCTGCGCAGCCAGCATTGAGGAGCGACAGCCCCCGTTCCTTCGCAACACCCCAAGCGGGTGGGTGACAGCCGAGTATTCAATGCTCCCGAGGGCGACGCACACGCGCAGCCAGCGTGAAGTAGAGCGCGGGCGGCCTGGGGGCCGCACCCAGGAAATCCAACGCCTAATCGGCCGGTCGCTTCGCGGAATCGTGAACCTGGAGCTCCTCGGGCCCCGTACCATCACGGTCGACTGCGACGTGCTGCAGGCTGACGGCGGCACGCGCACGGCCTCGATCACCGGAGCCTATGTAGCCCTCGAGCTGGCGATCCGGAAGCTCGCATCATCGGTGCCATCCGCGCCCGCCGCGATTCAATCGCAGGTTGCCGCGGTCTCGGTTGGGATCGTGAAGGGCGTCCCCATGCTGGATCTCTGCTACGAAGAAGACTCGACCGCCGAGGTCGACTTCAACCTCGTCATGACCGGCGACGACGCGTTGATCGAGGTGCAGGGCACGGCGGAAGGCAAGCCGTTTTCACGGGCGAGCATGGACCAGCTGCTCGACCTCGGACGGTCCGGCATCCTGGAACTCTTCGCTTTGCAGCGCGCAGCGTTGGCTCCAGCCCCGAGCTAGCCCACGTAGTGCCCGAGGAACGTGCCGCCGATGACGTGCAGGTGACCATGCTCCTGGCTCTGCATCGCGTCGTAGCCGAAGTTCGAAAGCAGGCGGAAACCGCCGGGGCAGTACTGGCGGCCGAGGTCCGCTGCTACCTTCCCCACGCGGCCGATGTGGTTTTCCCAAAGCTCTGTCTGCGTCGTGTGCGCTTTGGTCATGGCAAGCAGCATCACAGGGACCCAGCGGAGCACGTTCTGAATGACGATGATCTCGTCGTCTTCGTAAATGACGTTGGCAGGCTCGCCCCCGGCTACAATGTTGCAGAAGACACAATAGGGACGCATGCGCTGCCCCCGATCATAGGTTCGAGGCAGCATCGGAACAAACCCACGGCGCTTCCGGGAGATTCGAATGCCCCAGCTCTTGCCCTTCCGTGGGCTGCGATACACCTCGGCCGCAGGGGCGATCGGCGAACTCCTCGCGCCGCCGTACGATGTCGTTTCACCAGTACAGCAGCGGGCGCTGGAGGCGCGTAATCCTCGCAACGCCGTGCGTCTCGAAGTCGCCGCGGGGGGCGACGAGCGCTACGAACACGTAGCCGCTCTGGTCGAGCGCTGGGAGAAAGACGGCGCACTCGCCCGCGACGACGCGCCGATGCTCTATGTGTACGAGCAGGCGTTCCACGAGGGCGGCCGAGAGTACCGTCGACGCGCACTCATCGCAGCCGTTGAAGCACAGCCATGGGACGAGGGCGCGGTCAAACCCCACGAGTTCACGATGTCCGGGCCCAAAGAGGATCGGCTCAAACTGCTCCAGGCGACCGGCGTCCAGTTCAGCCCGGTCTTGATGATTGCGCGCGACCGTGCGGGCCAACTCGCCCAGTTCCTGGAACAAATGATGGCGAGCCGGGCGCCCGATGTCGAAGGGACGAGCATCGATGGCGACAAGCACCGGCTCTGGGTGATGGAGGCCGGGCGCTTCGAGATGCGCTACCTCGCTCCTCTGCTCGCCGAGAGTTTCTACATCGCCGACGGGCACCACCGTTACGAGACGGCCGTCAACTACCGGAACTGGCTCCTTGACCAGCACCCGCTTGAGCGCGACCACCCGGCACGCTTCGCGATGACCGCCATCGTCGCGGCCAGCGACCCGGGGCTGGTCATTCGGCCGATCCACCGCCTGGTCCCGCGCCTCGCGCCCGCCGACTGGGAACAGCGCGTACGTGATCTGTTCGACATCACCCGGATCAAACTCGTCGGCGACTTCGCGGAGGCCGTGAGCGAGCTGCAGGCCGAGCTCGATTCCGACCCGGCGGCGATCATCAGCCTCAACCTGGAACCGCACGCGGCTCACAAGCTGCACCTCAGGGACCCCGATGCAGTGGCCCGCCTCGCCCCCGCCGGCCACACCGCTGAGTGGGCGTCTATCCAGCCCAATGTTGTCCGTTACGGCCTCCTGGAGCCGTTGTGGGGTATCTCGGACGAGGATCTGCGTGCCGGCGCCGTCCAGTACTCCCACGACCTCGCCGAGGTGCTGGAGTTCATCGGTGAACGCTCCGATGCGACCTGCTTTCTCTTGAACCCCGTCGGGATCGATTCCGTTATGGCTCTCGCCGATCAGGGTGAACGGATGCCGCAGAAGTCCACGTTCTTCCACCCGAAGCTCGGGACGGGGCTCGTCTTCTACCGGCTCGCGCCCTAGCCTTCAATCGACGAATCTGCCGCCTCTGAACTCCGTCCCCGCCTCAACGAAGCAGAGCGAGTTGCCGAACGGGTCCTGTACGTAGAAGGAACGCTCTCCCCAGGGCCGCACCGCGATTCCCGGCGTTTGGCCCCCGACATCCAATCCGCTGCAGCCGGCCTTCCGAGCCCGCTCCAGTGCTTCATCGAGATTCTCGACGGAGAAGTAGACGTGGTCGGAGTTTGGGCGGAAGCTCCTGCCGTCGCCGGCGGGATCCACGCAGGCGAGAATCACGTCTCCACAGCGGAAGTAGTGCCGGTTCGTGGCGACGCGTTCACCGCTCACACCGAGCAGCCTTTCGTAGAACACAGCGGCTTCATCCGTGTCCTTCACGGGGAGGATGACTCGAAAAAGGCGCGGAGCAGTCACGCCGATATCATGCCCGTCGCGCGACGCCGGCGGAAGGCGTTAGAACCTCACCACCCGAACGTTGTAAATACCGTCGATGCCCTCGATTTGCCGCATCTGGTCGTCGGTTGGGCACTCGTCCACCGCGATCAACATCAGCGCCCGCCCGCGGCGGCCGCGGCGGCCCACCTGCATCGACTGAATATTGATGTCGAACTTGCCTAGCAGCGTTCCCACCTTGCCGATCATCCCGGGACGGTCTTCGTTGTCACAGGCGAGGAGGAACGTTCCGGCTTCCGGCATCAGGTCGATTTCAAGCCCATTGAGGAGGACGATGTGCGGCTGTCCGTGTTCCACGGTGCCGCCCACCGTGACCTCGGCCTCGCTCGTGCCCACCTTCACGTGCAGCAAGTTCAGGAAGACCTCGTGCGACGTGCGCTGCCGCTCCTCGATGTTCCAGCCTCGCGCCTGCGCAATGAGGTTGGCGTTGACCATGTTCACGGTCTGTTCGCTGATCGGCTTCAAGAGGCCCCGAATGACCGAAGCGCGGAGAGGTGTGACATCGTGCTCGGCGATCTCGCCGTAGTACTCAATCTCGATCGAGGTGAGCTTCCCGGTCACGAGTTGGGTCGCGATGCTCCCGGCGGCTTCGGCGACCGCCATGTACGGCCCGACGATCTTCAGCGTCTCGGGCGCGAGCATGGGCGCGTTGACGGCGTAGCGAGCCGGCTTGCCCGCCAGGATGTCCACGATCTGCTCAGCGATGTCGAGCGCGACACGCTCCTGGGCCTCGGTGGTCGAGGCGCCCAGGTGGGGAGTCACGATGATCCGCGGGTCACCCAGGAGCGGGTTGTCCGGCTTCGGCGGTTCCTCGGTGAAAAC
>JBGOVF010000181.1:0-5638 GCA_041477975.1 Tepidiformaceae bacterium | reverse complement strand
TGGTGCGGCAAGCCACCGCCCGCGCTACCATGGCTGGCAAGCCCCCGTAGCTCAGCGGATAGAGTGTCGGCCTCCGGAGCCGAAGGCACAGGTTCGAGTCCTGTCGGGGGTACCACGTCGCCCGCGGCTTTGCCGCTACCAGGTCTCGTAGTGGGCGTAGTCGTCGATCGGCATTCGAGGCCGGACCGGACGCTCTTCCCCAGCATCGGGGAAACCGAGGGTGATGACGTTCGCCACGACGTGTCCTTCCGGCAACCCCAGAACCAGGCGGGCCGCCTCGGCATCGTGCATGGAGGCCGGACAAGTTGCGATGCCTTCGCCCCAGGCGGCGAGCATGAGATTCTGCGCTGCCCGGCCGGCATCGAATGGCCCGCGGAAGATTGCGAACGGCGCGCCAACTACGCCGGCTTCCGGGATGAGGACGATAGCTATCGCAACCTGGCAGGTGCGGACGTGATCGGTCGACCGGCCGCACGCGGCAAGCGCCTCGCGCTGAGCGACGTTGCGAATCACGACGAGACGCACTGGCTGAGCATCCCTGGCGCTGCCGGCCATGCGGGCCGCCTGGACGATCCGGCCCAGCCTCTCGTCGTCGATCGGTTGGGCCGAATAGCGACGACGGTCACGCTTGCTGACAATCGCGCGGTAAACGTCCATCAGCGCGGTACCGGTTCGCGCAGGCGCGGTACGCCGTGACCGTTGGTTTCGCCTCTCGTACCAGGGGGCGTCAAGGTGTTCCCAGCCGCCTGGAACGGGACGCCTGCCGCGCGTGACGTGACCAAAAGGCATGCGAATGCGGGCGGCGATTCCATCGACCGTCGATGGTACCCGAAACGCCGCCCGCGCGGTCGCGCGGCGGTCAGATGCCAAACGCTTCCGGATGGTACGTATTCGTGATGTGCCCGTCGGCTGCAAGCTGCTCGATTTCTTCCTCGGACAGGCCTAAGAGCTCCCTGTACACGTAGTCGTTGTGCTCGCCGAAGAGCGCCGGAGGGGTGCGAAGGTCCACATCCGAGACCGAGAAACGGTACGGCGGACGGGCGAACAGCGTTTCCGGGTAATCGTCCGTCGCGGGCAGACGTTTCCACGCTTCGATGGCGGCGAGTTGCGCGTCTTCAGCGGCCTCGCCGGCGTTGAGCACCGGCCCGGCGGTGACCCCGGCCGCCTGGAGCGCGTGGAACAGCTCGTCGCGGTCACGAGTCGAGGTGAAGGTGGCCACGCGCTCTTCGATCTCGTCCTCGGCTGCCGTGCGCCCTGCCAGGGTCTCGAACTCCAGGCGCTGCGCCCACTCCGGGCGGCCCAGGAAGCCGACGAGTGCCTGCCATTCGGCAGCTGAGCGGCAGCTGATCACCAGCCAGCGGTCGGTTCCGGCCGCTGGAAAAACGCCGTTCGGCACGTAGCCTTCGATGCTTCGGTTGCCGATGGTGCGCTGTTCCCGGCCGTTCCATGCTGCATCGAGAGCCGCCTGTGGGAACATCTGGGCCGAGCTTTCCACCTGCGAGAGCTCAATGACCTGGCCTTCGCCGGTTCGCCGCCGATGGCGAAGCGCGGCCATGACGGCGATCGCGCCGTGCATCCCGCCCCAGAAGTCGCCCGCGAAGATTTGAACGTTGCTCTCGGGCGCTGAGTCGCGATAGCCGCGAAGAATGGTCGATCCGGCAACGGCGTCGATGTGCGAGCCATAACCACGGCCTTCGGTGTACGGGCCGGTGCGGCCGAAGGCTGGCATGTGGAGGATGATGATGTCCGGCCGTTCGGCCCGGATCGCATCGTCGCTGAGACCGATCTTTTCAAGCGTGCCCAGGGCCAGGTTCTCGGCGACCACGTCGCTCACGCGAATCAAAGCTTTGACGATCGCCAAGCCTTCGGGACGCCGGCTGTCTACCGTGAACGACTTCTTGTTTCGCTGGACGTGGATGAAGCCGGGGCTATTGTTCCAGGGGCGGGGGCCAGGGTCACTGTTGGGGTGGCCGCCGAGCCAAGATGGGAGCATCGACGCTATGGCCGCGTTGATCCGCGGCGCAGCGGCCCGCGTCATCGGGTTCCAGATGTACGGGTTCTCGACCTTGATGCACTCGGCGCCCATGTCCGCCAGGTACATGGATGCTGTTTGGCCCGCCCACACCGCCGTGAAGTCGCAGATGCGGATCCCTTCGAGCGGGAGCAGACCGGTCACGCCACAGCTCGTTCGGCGAGCAGGCGCACGATGTCGTGGGCGGAGTAGCCGAGCTCCCGGAGCACCGCGCCGGTGTCTTGGCCGAGTTGTGGCGCCGGGCGGCGCAAACGCCACGGGGTCTTCTCGAGGGTGTATGGACGGCCAAGCATGGGAAGCTTGCCGAGGACGGCGTGCTCGATCTCAACCCAGAGACCGCGCTCGCGGAACGCCGTGTTCTCGAATATGTCTTTGCCGGAGTAGAGCGGAGCCACCATTGCATGGGCTTTCCGCGCCTTCTCCCAAACCTCCGCGCGCGTGTGGCTCAGCATCCACGGGTAGATGATTGCGTCGGCCTCTTCCTTGGCGGCCGGGCTCAACGCGACCGCCGGCGACTGCCAGCGGGGTTCGCGAAGGGTGTCGTCGCCGATCATCTCGACGAACCGGTTCCAGTAGTTGCCGCCTCCAGCGGTCACCTCGACGTAGCCATCCGCGACGGGGTAGATACCGCCCGCGATCCCGGCGGACGACCCCGCAGGCCGCTCGGGAATCCGCCCGGAGAACCGATAGGCGAGGATATTCGAATTGCGCCGGTCCACACTGTTCGCCTGTACTTCGAACAAAGCCAGGTCAACGTGCTGGCCGGTGCCGTACCGCTCCCAAGCGTGGATCGCCCCGAGCGCCGCGACGGCCCCCATGGCGCCGCACTGCAGGAGCGCCGCGGTGCCGCCCATCTTCAGCGGCTCCCGGCCGGCCAGGCCATGACTGTGCATCTCGCCGCCCATCGCGAACAGTGTCGTTTCGGAGAGCGAGTAGTCCCGGTAGGGGCCCGTGTGCCCGAAGTTCGTGAGCGAAAGCACCGGCGCGTCGGTGTGCTTTGCCAGTTCCGCGTAGCCGAGGCCAAGGCGTGCCTCGTTCGCCGGCGACGAGGAGGTGACTACAAGGTCGGCCCGCGCCACCAGCCTGAAGAGGATCTCGCGGCCACCAGACGAACTGAGGTTCAGGACGATGGATTCCTTGTTGGTATTCAGGAACTGAAAGGTGGCGGAGCGGTCCGGCCCGGGCTCGTCGTGGAGGAACGGCGGAAGGCCGCGGCCCGGATCTCCACCAGGGCGTTCGACCTTGACGACGCGGGCGCCAAGGTCAGCGAGAACCTTCGTCGTGTAAGGCCCGGCGATGCCAGCCGTGCAATCGACGACGGTGATTCCTTCCAGGGCGTCCACGTCTGCGACTTTACCGGCGCCAGCGATTGGTGTCAGGCGGGGGTCACCGCGATTCGGCTCCCTGCGCGCGCCGCCGTCCACGCGAGTTTGACCACGGGGACCGCGGTGACGCAGATGATCAACCCGGCAATCGCGAACGCCGTGCGCACCCCGATGGCGTCTACGAACGGGCCCGCGACGGCGAAGCCCGCAAGCCCACCGAGCGAGGCAATGGTCGCCACCAGGCTCATTACGCGGCCGCGAAAGGCGTCTTCGGATTGCTGCTGGAGGTAGCTGGCGAAGGTGATGTTCAGCGCGACAACGCTCATTCCCTGCGCGGCGATAGCCGCGGCCGCGGTCAGGAGGTTGGGCGCTTCGCCGAGGGCGATGGTGGAAGCCCCGACCGCGATCAGGGCCGCCGCGCCGGTGGGCAGCAGCCGCACGCGGGGTCCCAGATAGAGAAAGACAACCGCGAGCGAGAGGGCGCCCGCGCCCTCCACAGCGAGCAACAGTCCGTAGCGGCTCTCCGGGAGGTTCAGCCCCTCGGAAACGAGGGCCAGTGTCCCGGCGTTGACCACCGGGCCCATCAACATCGTGGAGCCGATCCCGAGGATGACGGTGCGAATAGCGCCGTGGCGGCTGGCGTAAGCCAGGCCTGCCCGAGCCTCGGCGAACGGCGATCCGTGCTTGCGCGAGCCCTCGGGTCTGCCGCTGGCCTTCAGGGAGAGCACCAACGCCGCCGATACGGCGAAGCTCGCGGCATCGACGGCGAGCACGAGCCGAAAGCCGCCAGCACTCGTGAGCACGCCGGCCGCCGCCGGGCCCGCGATCATCGCCAACCGCGAAGCCAGCCGAATGGCGCTGTTCGCGCGGCTGAGTTGCGACGGCCCGGCGAGCGACGGCAGCAGCGCATCGGCCGCAGGCTGACGGAATACCCCGACGACGGAGACGCCGATGACGGCAGCGTAGGCGGGCCAGACGGGGCTCCCGCCGCCTATCACGGCGAGGCCGGCAGTCAGCAGCAAGGCGTTGATGGCGTCCGCCCAGAACATCAGCAGTCGCCGGTCGGCGCGATCCGCGATGGCGCCCGCGACTGGCCCCAGGAGGACCGTCGGGATGGCAGCCAGGCCCAGCAACAGGCTCACGGCCGTCGTCGAGCCCGTGCGCTGGTAAACGATGATCGACGCGGCGGTGATGAGCACCCAGTCGCCGGTAACGGATACGCCGCGCGCTCCGACGATGGTGAAGAGGCCGCGCCGAGATGGCTCGATTGCCGGAACGGCTGTCAACCGCGGTCCCTCTCCCGACGATGGCTTACGCGCGGAAGCTTACCCCAAGAGTCGGTTCGCACCACGCGGCGCGCCATTCAATCGGGAGACGCTCTATGATCCCGCCGTGCGACGGGACAATCGGTGACGGGAGCGCTTGACGGGCTCAGGGTCCTGGAGATGGCCACAGGCGTAGCGGGCTCGTACTGCGGCAAGCTGCTGGCCGGCCTCGGGGCGGACGTAGTCAAGGTAGAACCGCCCGGCGGCGACCCCATCCGCCACGCCGGCCCGTTTCCGGGCGGCGAGCCCGATTCCGAACGCTCGGGCCTCTTTCTTCACCTCAACACCTCAAAGCGGAGCGTTGTGTTGCCCGGTTCGGCGCCCGGGTGGAAGCCGGAGTTGTACCGCTGGCTCGAAGGCGCCGACGTGGTTGTTGTGTCGCTTCGTCCGGCCGAACTGGCCCGGGCCGGGATTGAATTCGACGATTGGCAGGCGCGGTGGCCCGGACTGGTCATCGTGAGCGTGACCGGGTTCGGGCTGACCGGACCGTACGCCGAATACCTCGGCGGAGAGCTGATTCACTACGCGCTTGGCGGCTACATGATGCTCACGGGATCACCCGAGCGTGAGCCGATCAAGTCGTACGGCGAGCTGGTCCAGTACGAGACCGGCGCCCACGCTGCCCTCGGCGCGCTGGGGGCTCTGCGAGCGCGTGAGTTCACGGCCCGGGGCCAACTCGTGGACGTCGCAGCGATGGAGGCTGCGACGTTCCTGCTGGGTGGCGTCGAACAGGCGGCCTACTTCTACGGGCGTGTCGCGAGGCGCAATGGCACGCGCCTGCTCGGCTTTCCTCCGGAGCATTCCTACCCCTCGACGATTCGCCCTTGCAAGGACGGCTACGTCCATTGCCATTCGAACAACCGCCACCAGGACTTGCTGGGAGCGTTGATCCCCAACCCCCGCCTGCTGGAACCGGATGTCCTCCGGACGATGCTGGGCCACGCCGACGAGGTCGA
>JBGOVF010000090.1:0-7681 GCA_041477975.1 Tepidiformaceae bacterium | reverse complement strand
TACCCGCGTCCCTTCTCTACCTGGCCCGGGGCGACTTCCCAATCGACTTCATCCATCGTCAGGTCCCAAACCTTCACGCCGCTCTCCAGCCGCGGAGCCAGCGGCGTGTGGCCCTTGCCCTTGGTCAACGGACTCGTCTGGTTCTTGAGGAAGTCCTCGATGCCCTTCTTGTGGTCGGCGTCGATCTGGCCAGTGGCCGCGGAGGCTGAGGCCGTGCCCGCCGAAGTCGCCCCCGAAGCGGCCGCCGGCTTCACCTGGGATGCAGGTACGCCGGCCGCGGCTGGCTCCGCCTTGCTGCCGGTGGGGTCGCTGTAACAGGCGCCGGCGATAAGACCGCCGGCAACCGGCAACGTCGCGCCGACGACCCCTGCGCTCTTCAGGAATTTGCGGCGCCCCAGCCGTCGGTTGCCGAACAGTTCACTCATCCTCAGCCCTCACAAGGTTTGGTGCTTTCATCCTCGCGGGCGAGCAATCGCCACCCTATGGGCGAACGTCCCCGCCAGCGGGGTCGTTGGGCCGTTTGTGACAAGGCGCACAGATGCCGTAGCCCCATGGCAAGCCGCGCGGCGGTCAGCCCTGCTGGATAGAGAGTACGGCTGCGAGATCGCCTTCCAACAACCGGGGCACCGCGAGGCGCAGGCCGGGAAACGCCTCGCTCCGAACCACGCCTTCAGCGTCCGGCTGGAGTCGCTCGTACACCCCATCACGGAGCGCGAACCAATCCAGTTGGCCATCGAGCACGCGCCAGACGATGTATTCCTGGACGCCGTTACGCCGGTAGACGTGCATCTTGAGATGCAGGTCGTACGAAGCTGAGGTCGCCGCGACCTCAACGACGAGTTCGGGCGCGCCTTCGATGTACCCACTCTCGAGCAGTCTCGATGTGCCGCCCTCCACCTTCCGAAGATATGCATCGGGCTGGACATCGTTGTCCGCGTCCAGGCCAACGGTCGCGTTGTCCCCGACCTTCACTCCGGGGTGCGAAGCGCGATACGCCCCCAGCCATGCCATCAGATCGCCATGAGGTTCCGCGTGGTAGTCGGCCTGCACTGGTGATGCCAAAAAGACCACTCCTTCGATCAGCTCCGCCTTCTTCGCGCTGGGCATCGCCTCATAGCGGCGCTGGAACTCGGAGCGCGTGAGTCGGTCGCCCGATTCGAGGGGTGGGATCACATGAGCGAAACTCGACTGCGCAATGGCCATCTGGTGGCGCCTCCGTCGTCGATAGTTTACTCCGCGCCGCGGAGTCCGCCGGCATGGTGACCCCGCTGCCCCCGGCATAGAATCGCCCCATTCATCTGGAGGCCGGCGCCATGGTTACTGTGATCCATTGCGGGACGCTCATCGATGGCAACGGCGGCGAGCCGCTGCGCAACGCCACCATCGTGATCGAGGACGGAGCCATCACGGCGGTCAACAGCGGAGGCGATGTCCCGCGCGGGGCCGAAGTCGTCGACGCCACCGGGCTGACGGTCATGCCCGGCATGATGGACTGCCACGTCCATTTCATGAACAACCCGCCCAAGACCATGGAACAGCGCCTCAGCACGCCCTTCAGCCTCTCAGTCGCCGAGGCGCTGACCAACGCCCGCAAGACCCTGGACGCAGGCTTCACAAGCGTGCGTGACGCCGGCGGCACGCCCCGCGGCGTCAAGATGGCTATCGAACAGGGCCTCTTCCCGGGGCCGCGAATGCGCATCGCCGTGGGCGCGCTCGGGCAAACGGCGGGCCATGGGGACTCAACCATGCCCAGCGGCGTGGTCATGCGCGTGCCAAACGTCGAACTCCCGCTCACCGTCACGGATGGACCCGAAGGCTTCCGCAAGACCACGCGTGAGCTTCTGCGCGCGGGCGCCGATCAGATCAAGATCATGACCAGCGGCGGTGTGCTTTCGCCCAATGACGAACCAGGCGCCACCGGCATGACCCGCGAGGAGATCGCCGCCGTCGTCTACGAGGCGCACGCTGCCCACAGGACGGTCATGTCTCACGCCCAGGCGACCGAGGGCATCAAGAACGCCGTGCTCGAAGGCGTCGAGTCCATCGAGCACGGCATCTACCTGAACGAGGAGGTCGTCGCCGAGATGAAGCGCCGCGGGACCTTCCTCGTCCCAACCCTCGTCGCGCCCGTCTGGGTGCTCCGGCTCGCCGAGCGCCACCCGGGCTCGATGCCCAGTTGGGGCGTGCGCAAGTCCAAGGAGGTGATCGGGGCACACCAGGCCAGCTTCCGCTTTGCCGTCGAGCAGGCAGTCAAAGTGGCAATGGGGACCGACATGGGCGTCGGCCCGCACGGACCCAACGCCGAAGAACTCGCCCTGATGGTCGAACACGGCATGACGCCGATGCAGGCGATCGTCGCCACAACGAAGAACGCGGCCGAGTGCTCCCGCGTCGGCCACCTGCTTGGCACCATCGAGCCAGGCAAGCGCGCGGACATCATCGCCATCGATGGAGACCCGCTCGCCGACATCGCCGTCCTCCAGGACCAGGCAAAGATCGTGCTCATCATGAAAGACGGACAGGCATACAAAGATCTGATCGGCGCGCGCCAGCGCACGCTCGCCTGAGGCCGGCCGGCCGCCTTAACCGCTGCTCTTGCGGCGCCGAAGGACAAGCGCCACTTCTGTCGCCCAGGCGAGCAACAGCAGCGTCATGAGGCTTGCGGAGCCGATGCAGTAGATGCACCAGGCATGGAGCACGAACCCCTCGACATAGGTCAGGTAGCCCGAGAAGAGAAACCCGAACAGCGCGCCGTAGCAGGCAAGCACCGCCACCGTATCGCGAAGACCACGAAGGTTCGTGAGCCAGGCCACGGCCGCCGCGCCGAGGGCAACGTAGAGGGCAAGGCCAGGGACGGATACCGGGACGCCAAGGATCTCCCCGTAGCTGCTCTTCTGCACAGTTGCGCAGCCATGCGTGATCGTGCAGACGCCCGAGCGGTTCTGGAGATTTTCGTACGCGAGGTACGAGGCGATTGCGGCCCCCGCCACCGTCAACAGCAGCGTTGCCACGATGAGCGCACGCTCGCCCCGTGTGCCGCGATGGCCCGATCGCGCCGCTACTAAGCCCGTGGCTGCAACCCCCAACAAAGCCCCCCTTGCGCGCTGCAGCAACCGTATCGCACGCTTCCGTACGATTCGGTTAGAGTACCGCCTGGTTTAAGGGTCGAGCGCGGGTGGGCAGCGCTGAACGGGCAATCGGGCCGTTGCGGATGACCGAATGGCCCTTACGTGCCTGGCAAGCCCGCCGAATTGCGGGCCGCGGCCAGGCGCCTTGCGATATCCGCGCCCCAACGCTCGATGGCGAAGGCCATCCCCAGGCCGGCGAACGAAACGACCGCCCCGGCGATCGCGTCGAGGATGAAGTGGTTCCCCGTCATCACCACGGCGAAGAACATTGCCACCGGCCATGCGGCGCCAAACACCCAGGCGAGGGGGTTCTTCCCCACCCACGCCACCACGGCGCCCAACAGGAGCGACCAGCCGAAATGGAGGCTGGGGACCGCGGCGTACGGATTGACGAAGGCCCGCGCCTCCTGGGCGTTGTACCCAACCTTGTCGAATTGGGCCATCGTGTCGATGAAGCCGGCGAACGGGATGAGCCGCGGCGGCGCCACCGGAAACTGCCAATAGAGCAGCACGCCGATCGCCCCGGAAGCGAGAAACGCGTTGCGCGTGATCCGGTAGGCCTTGCGGTGGCGTGTATAGAGCCAGATGGCGAGCAGGATAACCATCGGCATGTGGCCCCAGAAATAGATCCAGTTCATCGTCTTGATCATCCAGTAGTGATCGATGATCCAGGACTGCATGGCGAGTTCGCGGTAGATGCCGAGCCGCTGCTCGAGTTCGATGACGTTGATCCCGCGCGCGAGCGCTTCGCCTGCCCGATCGACCACGGCGCCGCGAATGAAGAAGTAGATCAGGAACGAGATGACGACCACCACCACTTCGTGGAGACCGACACGATGGGAAATGTGCCAGGCGCGGGCCGCGTGGGTGCGGATGGCGGGGGAGCTCGTTGCCATTCACAGTCCTCCATCGCCAGCAGTTCAGCCCCGGGTGAATTTTGCCCGCCCGATCACCCGCCGCGTAAACTCTGGCGGAACCCTAACAAACACCCGTGAGGCAAACAACGAGTGGAGTTCCGCGTTACTTCCGGCGATATCACCGTAGCAACTTCCGACGCCATCGTCGTTAACCTTTTCGATGGCGTGACCAGCCCCGGCGGCGCGACAGGGGCGGTCGACAGCGCCCTCGGCGGCGCCATTTCGAAGCTGATCCAGCAGGGCGACATCCGCGGCAAGAGCGGCGAGCTGACGCTCATCCACACCCTCGGCAAGCTCGCTTCGGCCCGCGTGGTCGTCGCCGGCCTCGGTAAACAGCAGGATTTCGACCTCGACGCGGTGAGGAACACTGCCGCGAACGTGGCCCGCTTCGTCCGCAAGCCTGGCATCAAGACGGTCGCGACTATCGCGCACGGCGCGGGGATCGCCGGCCTCGACCCGGCCGAATGTGCCCAGGCCGTCGCTGAAGGCACACTCCTCGGCAACTACCGCTTCCTCAAGCACAAGGCGGCAGATGACGACCGCGCGGAGCTCGCCACGTTCACGCTGCTCGAACGGGATCCCGCGAAGCTCGCCGCCATGGAAGCCGCCGCGAAGCGAGGCGTCATCGTCGCGGAGGCAACGAACCTCTCCCGCGACCTCGCCAACGAACCGGCCAACCACCTCACGCCAACCGACCTCGCGGCTCGTGCCGCTGAACTGGCGAAGGAAACCGGCACCGAGTTCGAAGCGCTCGAACGCGAAGACATGGAGCGAAAGGGCATGGGCTCGCTCCTCTCGGTCGCGAAAGGCAGCGCGCAGCCGCCGAAGCTCGTGCGCCTCAGCTACCGCGGCCGCGGCGGCGAGGGATACGACCTCGCCCTCGTCGGCAAAGGCATCACCTTCGATACCGGAGGCATCAGTATTAAGCCCGCCGCCAACATGGAGGCGATGAAAGCGGACATGACAGGCGCGGCCTCGGTCATCGCCGCCCTGGGCGCCATCGCCCGGCTCGGGCCGAAGCTCAACGTCGTCGCGATCGCGCCTTGCACCGAGAACATGCCCGGCGGCAATGCCACGAAACCGGGCGACGTGGTCACCGCCATGAACGGCCGCACCATCGAGGTCATTAACACCGATGCGGAAGGCCGCCTCGTCCTCGCTGACGCACTCTGCTGGGCGAAGGAGCTTGGCGCCGCGCACATCGTCGATGTCGCGACGCTCACAGGCGCCGTCACAACCGCCCTCGGCGATGTCTGCTACGCCGTGATGACCAACAACGACGCCTTCTGCTCGAAGGTCGAAGCTGCTGCCGCGAAGGCGGGCGAAAAGACGTGGCGGCTGCCGATGTTCAAGGAGTACGACGAGCTCATCAAGAGCGACGTCGCCGACCAGATGAACACGACGAAGCGGGGCGCCGGGACCATCGCCGGCGCGAAGTTCCTGGAGCCGTTCGTGGGCGAAACACCCTGGGTACACATGGATATCGCGGGCGTGGACAACATGCCCGCGGACAAAGGCTGGATCGCCAAAGGCGCCAGCGGTTATAGCGTGCGCGCGATGATCAACCTGGCGATGGCGATGGCGGTGGCGGAGTAACGGCCGCCGTCCGGATATCCATCACGACGCGTGTGACATCGCCTTCGATCACCATGCGCAGTGGGAAGCCGCTGTGCCGGAATACGTCGAGCATGTCGATGTTGTCGCTCAGGACCACGGCAGTGAACGTCTCGAAGCCGTTCGTCCGGGCGAGCACCGCCAGGTGCTGCAGCAATTCGGTGCCCAGCCCCTGGCCCTGCAGCGAGTCATGCACCACGAACGCTACCTCGGCGCTGTCAGCGCTGTCGCGCTCGTAGCGCCCGACCGCACCCATCTCCCCGCCGTCCGCGAACACCGCAAGAAACGCGGCCCGCGAAACGAAGTCCACGTTGGCGAGGCGCTCGGCAAAGTCCGGCTGCAGCTCCTTCATCGGGCTGAAGAAGCGAAATCGCCGCGTCCGCGCGGAGAGCGTGCGATGGAACGACACCAGCCGTGCCGCATCGTCTGGCCCGATCCGCCGGATGATCATCTCGCGCCCATCGCGCAGCCGAAACGGCTCCGGATGTCCGACGTCGTGGCCGGGCTGCTCGCTCATGTGCGCAGTGTAGCCAGGGCCACAAATCGTGAGGCCCCGTGCCAGAGACGAACAGTACCCCGAACGTCAGTGAGCGGGCGGCGCATCACGCGAGCCCACTCATGCCCGCGGGCGCCACGACTCACGGCAGTACATTGCCTTGCCCGTGGACGACGTACGTGCGGGCCGCCAGCACATCCTCCTCCTCCCACAGGTACCGGGTGCTCCCGTGGTATGACCAGACGCGCTCCGCGGGCTGGACCACCCCTGCCTCTCGCAAGCGCCGGGTGCACCATACCTTGAGGTCAGCTATCGCCCTCTCCGGTCGGACCTCCGCTGTCACGACGACATGCACGTGATTGGTCCGAACGTTCCTGGCGTGGCACGTCCAGCCCCTGTTGCGGCACACGTCGTCGATCGTCGCCTCAAGGATGTGTCTCGCGGAACTCCCCAACTCGACCGGAGCGTTCCGGAGGGCATCGGCGCGCCAGCTGTTCGCGCCCACCGTCGAGATCGAGCAGTGGACTGCCGAAGGCGTTGTGCTCGCGGTCGATCGAACCGCGGTCGTCTCCATGGAGCCACGTGCCGTAACAGCGAAACGTGAGCATGTAGGCCAAAGCGCCGCCCGCTCGCTCACGCTCGGGGTTCTGTTTTGTTCCCACGCGGCTCTTCACAGCTTGCGTTTCCAGTAGTCCAACACCACCTCGAACCTGTCCACCCGGTGGCTTGGGCGGCCGGAACGCGAGAGTTCGTGGTCTTCATCCGGGAAGCGCACGAACTCCACGTCCTTGCCGCGTTGACGGAGCACCACGAACAACTGCTCGCCCTGCGATATCGGGCAGCGCAGGTCGACTTCGGAGTGGAGGATGAGCACCGGCGTCTCGATCTGCTTCGCGTACGTGAGCGGCGATTGGCGCAGGAGCAGCTCGAGGTCGTCCTGGATCGTCGCCGCCTCGCCGAGGTACTGGCGGTTGAACGTCGCGCCAATGTCGCTCGCGCCCTGCATGCTGTACCAGTCGTTCACGGCCCGCTCGCTGATTGCCGCCTTGAACCGCTGCGTTTGGCCGATCGTCCAGCTCGTCATGAAGCCGCCGTAACTCCCGCCGATGATCCCCAGCCGCGACCGGTCGGCCCACGGCATGCGTTCCAGGGCGGCATCGAACGCTGCCATCACGTCGCGATAATCCGGCCCGCCCATGTCGCCCACCAGCGCGCGCGAGAACACCGTGTCCTGCCCGGAACTGCCGCGCGGGTTGCAGAACACCACGCCGTAACCGGCCCCCGTGTACACCTGGAACTCATCGAAGAACGTCTCTCCATACTGCCCGAACGGCCCGCCGTGGACGTTCAGGAGCACCGGGTACTGGCGGCCGTCTTCGAAGCCCACCGGCTTCATGATCCAGCAATCAACCTCGGTCTCCCCGTCGGTCCGGACCACGAACCGCTCCGCCGGCGTCAACCCGACCTCCTCCAGCCATGCCGCGTTCAGGTTCGTCAGTTGCCGTCGAGCACCCGTGGCCAGGTCC
>JBGOVF010000414.1:0-3163 GCA_041477975.1 Tepidiformaceae bacterium | reverse complement strand
GCCGTGGGCAAGGGCATCGCGGCCGCGTTCGTTCGCCTCATAGGTTGCGGTTGCGCAGCCCGGCAGCAGGATCAGGAGGAGAGCGGCGAAAGCCACGGTGTGCCGGGAGGGGAGGGTGACGCGAAAACGTTCCGCCACGCTGGCCAGCACGAGAAGGGCCAGGGCGGCGCCCGCGAACCACTGGTAGCGTTCAATGGGGAGGTTGGTCGGGCGCTCGTCCAGTTGCTGGCTTGCAAGGGCGCGCAGGCGGCCATCGACCACGCCGGGGATCGCCGAGGGGTCGGCGCCGATATAGCGGCCGCCGGAGGCTGCGGCGAGGGCGCGCAAGAACGGTTCGTTGAGCCTGGTGACGATCGGGCTGCCATCGGAGCCGACCTTGTTCACAACCTTGCGCGTGCTGAGGTCGACGACGGGAATAGTGGCGCCATCGGGGGTGCCGACGCCGGCGACGAGGAGACTGACGCCGGAAGCCTTGATCTTGAGAGCGGTCTCCGCCGGGTCGCCGCCGAGGTCGTCGCCGTCGGTGAGGAGGAGGATGACGCGGCCGCTCGCCTTCTCCTTTCCGAAAACCGAAAGCGCGACATCGAGGCCGCCCGCCGCGCTTGTCCCGCCGACGACGTAGACCACGCCCGTTTCGAGGGTATCGATCACGCGGTTGGCGGCGACAAGGTCGGTAGTAAGCGGGAAGCGGATGCGGGCATCGCCAGCGAAGACGACGAGGGCGACACGGTCGCCTCCGAGGCGGTCTACTGTGGCCTTCGCGGCGGTTTTCGCGACCTGGAGGCGGCCTGCCGGGACATCCTGCGCATCCATGCTCCGGGAGATGTCCATGACGATGACGAGGTCGGCGCCGTTGCGAGGAATGTGGGAGGCGCGGGTGCCCCAGCGCGGCTGGGCGCCGGCTACGACGGCAGCAACGGCGGCCAGCGCCAGGAGCGTGACGGCGAAGTAGGGAGGGCCCGCGCCCTGCGCGCGGGTAAGCGTGCGTTCGCGGGCACGGCCGCGGCGGGAGCCGTACCACCAGGCAGCGAAGGCGAGGGGCGCCAGCGGCAGCGCGAGGAAGACCCACGGGTGGACGAAGCTGACGTCGCTCATGCCGGAGACCTCCGAAGCCAAGTTCCCCGGAGGACGAGTTCGAGGGCAAGCAGCGCAGCGCCCGCGGCCGCGAACCAGGGCGCCATTTCGGAGAATTGCTCGAAGTGCTCGCGGCCGACCCTGCTGGTTTCCAGACGGCCTATCTCCGCGTAGATATCCGAAAGCGCCTGGGGGCTATCGGCGCTGAAGAACTGGCCGCCGGTCCGGTTGGCGATGGCGGTTAGGAGTTCGGTGTCGACCTGGGTCGAGCGGTTGGGGCCAGGTGAGATGACTCCGATGGTGTAGACACGCACCTTCAGCGACGCCGCAAGGTTGGCGGCGTCTTCGGGGGTGATGCTGTCTGCGTTGTGCTGGCCATCCGTCAGGAGGATGACGATGCGGCTGGCGGCGGTGGAGTCCTGGAGCATGTTGAGTGCGGTGCCGAGGCCCACGCCAATGCCCGTGCCGTCCGGGAGCAGGCCGCTGTCCACATCGGCGACGAGCGAGTCGAGGGCCTGGTAGTCGAGGGTTGGTGGCGCCAACGGAAGGGCATCGCGCTGGAAGACGACAAGACCGATGCGGTCGTTGGTGCGGCCCTTGATGAACTCGCGGATGACGTCCTTCGTCACGGACAGGCGAGTTCCGCCCTTCGCCCCGAACTGCGTTTGCATGGAGCTGGAGATATCGAGAGAGAGGGCGATGTCGATCCCTTCGCCGGGCACAACCGCGTTGGCATCGCCGCGCCGCGGGCCGGCGACGGCGATGGCGAGCACGACGACAGCGAGGACGCGGACCAGCGGAAGGAGGCGCGCCAGGCGAAGGCGGAACGTAGGGCGAGTGTGCGCGAACCCGGCGCCGGAGGACACGGCGTAGCCGCGCTTGCGGCGGCGGGCAAGCCAGAGCACCGGAAGAGCGAGAAGCGCGAGCGCGAGCGCGGCCGGGGCGGCAAATTCCATCAGGCGCCGACCCCAACGATCTCACGTGCCATGTTCAGGTCGGCTTCGCGGCGTTCGGGGGCGGGGCGGTAGCCGGCGTAGACGACCGCGTCGCATTCCTCGAGGAGGCCGCCGACGAGCCTGGCCTGCCAGCGATCAAGGCCTTCTGCTTCCATGCGACGGCGAAGTTCGCCGGTGGTGAGAGCCGGAGCGGGGAGGCCGTAGCGCCGGCCGAGCTCGGCGCGGACCAGCGACGCGAGGACGCGGTAGGCGGCGACCGGGTCGTTGTGGAGCAGGGACTCGGCGCCGTCGAGGCTGGGGAAGGCCGGTGCTTCGGTGCCCTCGGGAGCGGGGCGGCGCAGGACGCCACGAATCGCACGAACGAGCAGCCATACCAGCAGCACCAGGACGACGGCAGCAGCGACTGTCGAGAGCGCGATGGCCGGGCGGAGAAGAGGAGATTCGGCGCCGCCGATCGCCACCGGCGGCCGCAGTTTCGAGAGCTCCAGCGGATCGTTTGGGGCGAGCGTCGGGGCGACCGAGAGTGACACGGTTGGCAGGACACGGGGCGTCGCATCGCCGCCCAGGACGACGGTGACGACGGGAGCAAACGTCGAATCGCCCGGCGTGAACGGGGCGACGACGACACGGACAAGGTGCACGAGCCCGGCGCCATCCGCGCGGGTGCGCGGAGGATCGACGCTCACGACCTCGACACCGTTCCAGGCGGGCCCGCCGGGCGTGACCTCCACTGCGGCGCCGGCGGGGGTGTGGACTTCGAGGAGAAGGTCGATCTGCTCGCCGATGCGGGCCGTCCGGCGGGAGATGGTGACTCTGTCCCCGTCGTCGGCGGCCGCTGGAGCCGCCAGGCAGAGAGCCACGAGCGCCACCATGGCGAGCGCTGCCATTCGTCGCAACATCAGGCGGCCCCGACCGTGCGGCGCTTGAAAAACTGAAGGAGTGCCGGCACGTAGTCTCTGCCCACGCTCACGGAAATCTCGTCGATGCCGACGGCGCCGAAGAGGCGGCGGCGGTCGTCGTCGAGTTCGACGACGTGCTCGCGGTAGGCCGCCCGCACGGCGGCGCTGCCTGAGTCGACTTCAATTGGCTGGCCGGATTCGGAGTCTACGAGCGAGACGATACCGGCGTTGGGG
>JBGOVF010000042.1:0-10559 GCA_041477975.1 Tepidiformaceae bacterium | reverse complement strand
GGACCAGCCGCCCCGAGCTGATCTGGTCGAGGTTGCGCCTACGGCACTGGGCCAGCATCTCCGCTGACAGATCGACGCCCCACACGCGCGCTTCGGGAAAGGCACGAAGCGTCTCCCGGAGACCAATCCCGGGTCCGGGCCCAAGTTCAACGATGCGCCTCACATCGTTCATGCCCAGCCTGCTGATCTCGTGGACAAACCACTTGTTGAAGTCCGCGTTGCTTCGGGCCATGACTCGACCGACGATCCGCCCCAGTATGCCCCGGGGACGTCCGAACTGGCGTCCAACGATCGACATCAGCAGCTACTCCTCGCGTACTTGATGCTCGTACCCATGGAGCCACTATGCGCCAAGAACGTCGGTTGCAACCATAATCTGGCGCCGCCAGCCGTGGCCGAGCCACGAGTTGGCTCTCTCGCCCACGCCAGGTCACCGTCATTCATGCTCGGGCTCCGCCGTCCACGCGGGTTCTGGCCGTTGCCCCCGAAATGCCGCCCGCTACACCTGCGTATCCTCGAACATGAGGACGGTAGCGTCGCCAGGCCCTCTCGCGAGAGGTGCTCTTGTTCCCTCAGCCTTCGGAGCAGCTCGAACCATGCCGTCACGATGTCCCTCTCCGTGCGAGGTAACGATACCAAGTTGGCGTGCAGGGAACACTGCGCGAGATACCATTTGGCTGACGGTCGCGCCGGAGTCTATCCCGGCGCTAGAGTGATTGCGTGGTTCGATCGTCCGTGAAGTATGGTGCCCTCGCCGTCGCTGGCATGGCCGCACTCGTGTTGGTCTGGTGCAATCTGCCGAACAGCCTCTTCTATAAGGAAGGGCGGCCCACGCGCTTTGGCAAAGCCACGAATCGCACCATGGGCCGCTGGGCGGCGCTCGGTATCCCGTCGTTCTCAATGGTCACGCTCGACGTCCCGGGTCGAAAGTCCGGCCGCATCAATTCAACCGTGCTGGTGTTGACGCCCCACGACGGAGACGAGTACCTGATTTCGATGCTGGGCGAGAGCGTCGACTGGGTGCGGAACGTGCGCGCGGCCGGCGGCAAAGTTGTGCTTCGCCACGGCCAGGCGCAGGCGGTGCAACTGGAAGAAGTCGCGGTGGAACTGCGCGCGCCGATCCTGAAGGCGTACCTGGAGCGCGCGCCCGGCGGGCGTCCGCACTTCCCGATCGGGCCTGATGCTGCCGTCGAGGCGTTCGCGGAGCTCGCGCCACGCTACCCGGTTTTCAGGGTGCTCAAACGGTAGCTCGGGTCTATGACGGGCCGCATCATCCGCTTCGCCCATCGCCCACGTAGTCCAGAACGTGATCACCCGGCGTATGGCGCTTCCTGCTCTGGCGTTTGTGGCGGCAGGTTGCGTGGCGGCCGTAGCCCTGGCCAATCGCGAGCCCGTTTCGGCTGCTTCGAACCTCCCCAACCGGCTGGTGGTGGCGCAGCTGGCCGCTGACTCCAGCAGCGGGGCGAAGCCGGCGTCGGCCACAACCACTGCCATCGCGACACCAACGCGCACGCCGACGCCGACGCCCCCGCCCCCGGAAATCATCCCCGAGCCGATGCCCCCGTACGCGCCGCCCGACCCCTATCCGTATCCCTATCCTTATTAGTTCCGCCGCCGTCCGCGCTGGAAGCATGGAAGGGGCGCGCGCCGTTTGCGCGGCGCCAGGCGAAGAGTGAGCCGAGGTGCGAGAGGTACTCCGTGGCGGTGGTTCGAACCCTGGCGGGCCCGGGAGGGCGGGATACGGCTACCGGCCGGCCTTCGCCCCGAGTGATGCGGCCCACCGGGCCGCGGCTACAAGTGGGCGCATGTGGCGTACCCGCCCGTCGCGGCGCGGCGTCACGGCTGCGGTTGCGTGGCGGCTGGAGCGCTCGCCGGGATTCCGGCGGAGATCGATGACGGCGGCCGCCGCGCCGTTTGCCCGGCGGGCCGGGCAACAGAAAAGGCCCCGGAGGTGAGCGGACACCTCACGGGACCCTTGCTGACCAGAACGATGTCTTCCGGCTTGACCTCTATCTCGGCCGGGTGTGGCCGGGATCGAGGCTTGCAACCGGGCTAGGTCTTTGGGTTAGGCGTGGCGCCGGCGGCCGTCACCAGTTGGTAGCCTTCTGGAACGCCCACGAGCTTGTCGGGCGCGGTCAGGAAGGCGTGGACGAAGCCAGCGACGGCGAGAAGCGCGAGCAGGGCGGCGATGATGTAGCAGACTACGGCCACCTGCGAGGCCTTCTCGCCGAAAATGCTGAACCCGTAGGAGGTGAGCAGCAGCCCGCGGAGGGTTTCGCCGGTCTGGGCCGTGGTTCGCAGCGAGGTGGCGCTATCCAGCTTCTTCTGGGCAGCTGCCGCCCCGTCCGTGTCACTCTTGGCCTTGGCAGCCGCGACGTCCGCGCTTAGCGAGGTCCGGATGGCGCCGAGCGTAGCGTATGTCTCACCGGGGAACCCCGCCGTCGTCGCGGCGTTCTCGAGGTGCAATCCAATGTAGAAGTTGGCGTAGCACTCGGCCTGTTTGCCGGTCTCCATCAACTTGCCAGCGTAGTCGGTGAGGCAGGCGGAACCCGGCTTCCACGACTTCTCTTCTTCGGTGAGCTTGTCGGCCGCGGTGAAGGTGATCTTCTGCTGGCCAAGCTGATCTTTGACGTATGACTTCGCGAAGCTCCCCTGGTCCGCAAGCACGAAGCCGAGGACAAGGAGCAGCACGGCGAGTACGGCGCCGCCTCCGGAGAAGACGATGTCCAGTGTTCTGCGTGACATGAATTGGGCTCTCCTTTGTTGTTCTGTACCGAGGATGCGCGTTTGTGCAAAGTTTCACATACCCCAAACGGCCCTTTTTACGGGTCCCAAATGGCCCCTGAGGGGTATTCGGGAGCGGCCCCGAGCCGCGGATCCGGTCGGGAACTCAGACCCCCTTTATGCAACCGGCCGTACACAATACTAGCGCGCTCCTTCGACCAGGGACATCACAATCACCGTTCCCTGAAACCCGCGCTACGCCCTGTGCTTCGAGGGCTGTACGCACCACGGAAAGCTTCCGGGCGTGCCATGCGCCATGAACGAGGACGAAGTTAGCCACTGTGGGGCCTCACGGAGAAGATTCGGCCGCATCGACCACCGCTACCGGGCGACGAAGCTTGACCCGACGCTACAACTGCTCTTTGCTCCCCGCTCCACTGTGACCTCAAATAGTCCGCGACTCGGACTCCGAGGCAGGACGCTTCTCCCTTGACGGGGCCGAGGGAAGCTGACTTTGGAGAAGGGACCGGAGTGTCGGCCGTCACGTCCAAATCGCCCCGAACCTCGTCCAGCGCGCGAAGGCTGAACACGGCCTGGGCCGGCCTAGCGCGAAAGTGACGCTATCTCGGATTCAGTACACTAGTGCGGGCGGTTATTGTTTGTCTTCGACGGTGCCCTGGTCGCCGCTTGCAAGGTCGGACGCGCCCATGTGGCCCGAGGTGCGTTGAAAAGCCACCTGGACAGGTTTCGTGGCGATGCCGTCCACCACCAGGACAGGTTTCGTGGCGATGCCCTCCCCACCGGTCGTGCCTTCGAAGGCGCTTGCTTCAGCGGGCGGCGGCATGCCGCCAAAGAAAGGAGACCTCGCTTCGTCCTCGCCGATCGAGCCCTGTTCCTTCTCTCCCATCAAGCTTCCACCCCTCCGCCTGCCCCGCGGCGCGACAAGAAATATTACTGGTTAATAGGCGAGAAGCAAGATCGGGGCTCTATCGGAGGTCGACGTTGTCGAGGAGCCGCGCGAGTCGAATCAGACCATCGGTGCGTTCAATCGCGGTCACGTCGATCGTGGTCCTGAGTCCAGACTGTCGAGAAACGCACGGGCCGACGCCTTGGAACGGAGCATGTACAGTGCCGCGTGCGTCCCGTGCTGTGACAGGATTGCGAGCTCTCGTTCGCGCTCCGAGCGTCGGCGTCGCCAGACGCGCCAGACAATCCGCCATTCGTCCCGCAACCGTCGCCACGCGGTGTCGTCGCAGCCGTCGGGCATCTGGGATCCGACCGGACGACGAATCCCGCGCATGAACGCGCGCCGTGCGCAGATCCACCACGGTGTGTCGAGGAACACAACCGTGTCCGCGCGCTCGAGCCGAAGGTCGAGTGTGCCGTGGTAGTTGCCGTCGGCGATCCACTCCTCGCCGGCGAGCAGGCCGCGCTGCTTCTCGCGCCACTCGTCCTCCTGCGGCTCCACCCAGCCCGGTTTCCAGAAATGGAGGTCGAGGTGGATTACGGGAAGGCCGGTCTTCGCCGAGAGCGCGCGCGAGAACGTGCTCTTCCCGGCGCCGGCCATGCCGGTGACGATGACGCGGCGGCCTGGGCGGCCAAGTCGGATCTCGCTCACAGCCGGTTCGAGTCCTGAAGGACGATCGCGTCGTCGGCCCTCACTCCACGCCCGGAGGCCCTCAACTTAGCTGCAGCCAGGACAGAGCTACGTGTGACGCCTGCATCGTCGTACCATCGCTCATTCACGCCGGAAAGTCTTCACGCGTGGCCCAACGTCATCGAGCTAACTCAGCAAGGCCGGTGCCACGATGAGCGGTTCGTGATACTGGCCCTGTCGCCCTCGCTGAATTCGCTTGGACTGCGGGTGTACGCTGGCGCGGCAAAAAGTTGGAGGAAGGCGATGGGAGAGAAAGAGACGACGAGCGCAGCGGACCCGGCAGCAAAGACCGCTTCGACCTACTATCAAACTAGGCCCGGCGACGAGCTGGCCGATGATGGCAACGACAGACTCACTTCGCGCCCGACTTCGCATGTCTCAATCCCGCTTACGAGCGAACGTATCTCGGGCGCCGGCAGCGATGTAGAGCCGGACACCACGAGCGACGACGCCTCAGAAATGAAGAAGGGGACCGTCAAGTTCTTCAACGAGTAGTCCGACATGGAGGGGTTTGGCCGTGGAAGCCTCTTCTGTGCGTTGGTGGGCATGTTGGTCGCGTTGTTCTGATTCCCGCGAAACCGCGACTCCGTCATCGGACTTCGCGCGAAAGTCGCCCGGTGTGAACCGCGGGAAGTGCGCCGCCCAGAGGATGGTGCTCCCTCCAACCGCGTTGAACATCAGTGGCTGGATGGGCGAGGCCGAATCGTTTACCGGATAGTCCTGCGGGAGTCCGCGCACGTTGGGGTTGCTCGCGAACGGCCCCATGGCGCGAGATTCCCAGTCAAGGTTGTTCGTCGGGTAATCCTTCTGGTGCATCCACGGCCCCTGTTCAAGACAGAGGACGCTCGTGCCGGTATCGGCGATGCTCCAGGCGAATGCTCCGCCGGATGCGCCCGCCCCGATGATGAGAACGCCGACGGGTTCGTTCGACATGCCCGAATCCTAGAGGGGCCGGGCGACAGGCGCACACGGCGACGATGCTTGACCCGGATGCGACTACTGCTCTTTGCATCGCGGCGAATCACAGCCGGCTGAGCCGCGTTCCGGCTCTCCCCATTGCCGCCACGGCAAGGACGTACGCGGCATCTGCTCCGCGTTCTTTCTTCTCTGCTCGCTGCTCGCTGTGCCAACCACCCCTCGGCGCTATTCGCGGCGGCGCTCACCATCGCCTCCAATCAACCCATCGGAGGCGAACCTTGGCCCTCACCCTCGTGGAAGCGAGCAAACTCAGCAACGACACCCTGCTTTCCGGCGTGATCGAAACGATCGCGCAGGAAAGCCCCGTCCTCCAGCGCCTGCCGTTCATCGAAATCGTCGGCAACGGGCTGACCTACAACCGCGAAAACGCCGCCCCCACCGCCGCCTTCTACGATGTCGGCGACGACTGGGACGAAGACACGCCTACGTTCACGCAGGCGACCGCCAACCTCCGCATCCTCGGCGGCGACGCGGACATCGACAACTTCCTCAAGTCCACCCGTTCGAACATCCAGGACCTGGAGGCGGCCGTGGTCCAACTGAAGTCGCGGGCGGTGCAGTCGCTCTTCGACGAGACGTTCGTGAACGGCGACGACAGCGTGGACGCGAACAGCTTCGATGGCATCGACGTCCTCACGGCCGGCGGCCAAACGGTGAGCATGGGCACGAACGGCGGTGCGCTCACGCTCGAAAAGCTGGACGAGATGATCGACAAGATCCGGGGCGGCAAGCCGGACCTGCTCCTCATGAGCCGTCGCAGCCGTCGCAGCCTCAACATCCTCGCGCGCACCTCCGGCTCGTTCCTGGAAGCGGACCGCGACCAGTTCGGGCAGATGCTGCAGTTCTACGATGGCATCCCCATCGGCCTGAACGACTACATCGCCGACGACAAGACCGTGGGCACCAGCGACGACTGCAGCACCATCTACGCGATGCAGTTCGGCGAAGGCGCGCTCAGCGGGCTGACGGCGCCCGGCGGCCTCACGGTCGAGCGCGTGGGCAGCCTGGAAACGAAGGATGCCTCACGCATCCGCGTGAAGTGGTACGCGGGCCTGGCGCTGTTCAACAGCGTGAAGCTGGCGAAGCTGACGGGCGTGCGGGCGTAGAGGAAAGAGCGGAGAGGAAAGAGCGGAGAGGGGCGTCGCGAGGCGCCCCTTCTTCGTGTCCCCCCTCCCGAATTCGCGGCGGTCTTATCATGCCCATCATGAACTCGCGGTTTCTTGGAACGTGGCTGCTCGATTCGTACGAGACGCTGCTTACGGATGGCACGGTCGCGCACCCGTGGGGCGATGACCCGCTTGGCATCATTTACTGGGATGCTTCCGGCTACTTCGCCGTGCAGGTGGGGCCGCGGGAAGCTGGAAACGCCGGCGACTACATCTCGTTCTTCGGCACGGCCCAGGCGCCCGACGGCGAATCGGGGACGATCGTCCTCCGGGTCCAAGGTTCATCCCTTCCCGGGCGGGTGAACGGCGACCAGGTCCGCGACTTTCTCTTTCTGGAACCCGGGCTGTTGCGAATGCGCCCGCCGGTGGCGCCGAACGGCCTGCAGAGCACGTTCACGTGGCGGCGCGCGCCGGCCACGGGTGACCAACGCCAGGGGTCCGGTTCATGACGTGCTCGCGTCTGCGAACGCCCGAACGGTGGCGTCCGTGACGTTCAGTTGGGGAGGCCGCCCGGTGCTGGTGACGGGCGGTGCGTCGTTCATTGGTTCCCACCTCGTCGATGCCCTGATCGAGCGGGGCGCAGCCGTCCGCGTCGCCGACGATCTCAGCAGCGGCACGGGCGATAACCTCCGCGTCCACCTCGACGCCGGGCGGATCGATTTCCGCGAGGGCGACCTCCGCGATGCGGCATTCGCCGCCGAATCCACCAGGGGCGTCAGCCTCGTCTTTCACCTGGCCGCGGATCACGGCGGGCGCGGGTACGTGGACCTCAATCAGTCGGCGTGCGCGACGAACCTGGTCCTCGATGGCGTCGTGTTCGCCGCAAGCGTCGCCGCCGGCGTCGAGAAGGTCGTCTACGCCTCCTCCGGGTGCGTGTACCCGAACTTCCGGCAAATGGACCCGTTGGAGGAGGTGTTCCTCAGCGAAGACAGCGCAGGCCCACCGTTTGACGCCGACAACCTCTACGGTTGGGCGAAGCTCATGGGCGAAATGACGCTCGCGGCGCTCTGCCGGGAAGGAAAGCTCAAAGGCGCGTCGTGCCGCTATTTCACGGTGTACGGCGAACGCGGCAGGGAGAACCACGCCGTCATGGCCATGATCGCGCGCGCCTTCATCGGGCAGGATCCGTTCTGCGTTTGGGGTACGGGAGAGCAGGTGCGGAACTGGACCTACGTCCGGGATGTCGTTGAAGGCACCATCCGGGTCGCAGAGGCCATCGACGATGGCTCCGCGGTCAATATCGGGACCATGGAGCGGATCCGCGTGATCGACGCCGTCCAGGAGGTGCTCAACTACACCGCCCAGAACCCGCGCATCCAGTTCCAGGCCGACATGCCCACGGGACCGCTAAACCGGGTCGCCGACAATGCGCTTTCCGAACGCATTCTTGGCTGGCGGCCGAAGGTCCGCTTTAAGGACGGCCTCCATCGCACAATCGACTGGTACTTTGCCACCAAGGACCGTGGCGAAGTGGCGCGCTCGCTGGATTCGTGGCTAACCACTCGCTGAGTTCGCGGGATCTCAATGCTTCACCGCCGGATTGGCCTGCATCCGGCCGTATCCGGCCGCTCCTTAGCAGCCGGATAGAGTGGAAGGCCAAGGGCCTCGCACGGAGGTGGAGACACCGTTTTGCAGCCCGGCGACAGCAGGCGTTCGACCTTGACGCCGTATACCAGGTAGCCGGCTCGAACCGCCCCGAGATCAGGCCGGGCGCGCTCAGCAGAGCACTTCGCAGTGCGGCCGCGCCGTCCGAGGCGATAGACGTATCGTTCGCCGCACTCGCGCTGGCGATCGCAGCGCGGCACCGCTCGCGCATCGAGGGCCTCGTCGCCTTCCTCGAACTCTGCTACTCCGCTTCCGACCGCGACGCGGGTGTTTCGGGGATGGGCGAACGCCTGCGGCGAACCGGCGCTGCTGCTCCTGGTTCGCCGCTTGCCGGCCTGGAATATGACGCTGGCTGGCCCACGCTCGCGGCGGGCATACGACAGCTCGCTCCGTCGATGGCGCCGCCTGCACCACGCATCGAAAGGGGCCCGGGCCGCGGACTGGGCCCCCGGCGCGTCGTCGTGCGACTCAGCGGGGGCCTTGGGAACCAGCTTTTCCAGTACGCAGCCGCCCTGGCTTACGCCCACCGCATTGGTGCGCCGCTTCGTCTCGACCTCGCTGTGTACGAGCAGCGGGCCGACGTGCGCGAGTTCCTGCTCGGCCGCCTCCGGATCCCGGTGCACCGGGCCAGCTCGTTCGAGGTGCTCTGGACGCGACGGAGGCCCCACTTCGAGACTCGCGGCGCGTTCGATGATTTCCTCTTCGGCGACCACGGAAGCGTTTGGTTTAGCGGCTTCTGGGAGGACTATGCGTACTTTGCGGACATTGCCCCCACCCTGAGACGCCGCTTTCGGCCACGGAACGAGGCGGTCGCCGATGCAGCCCGGGAACTGGTCCAACGCGCTCGTATGGGCGACGGGCCGGTCGTCGGCGTGCACCTGCGGCGTGGCGATCGCGGCCCCGGAGGAAGGGCGTACGCGCCGGTTTCTACCCTTCCCGCCAGCTACTACCGCCAGGCGGCAAGCCGCTTTCCGGCCGGCGCCAACTTCCTCGTCTTTTCCGACTCGCCCGACGACATAGCGTGGTGCCGCGAAAACCTTGGCCTCGGGGACGGGGCCTGGGTGACCTTCGGGGAAGGCCGAGACCCGATCCTCGATATATTCGCGCTCGCGCAGTGCGACCACGTCATTCTTTCGTCCGGAACGTTCAGCTGGTGGGCCGGCTACCTGGGCGAGCGCCCCGGCCGGCGTGTCGTCGCTCCGAACCCCTTACAGGGGCTCTCGGTTGAGCGCGTGATGCTGCCTCCGCCGCTCCCACTCCAGCCCGGCTGGGAAGAACTCACCCTCGCGCCACCGTAGCCGCCTTCCTGGCCGGCCGGGACCGCCGCGGCGTCAAGTAGAGGTGGCGCGGATCGAGGCGCCGGGGTCGACCTGGCTGACTCCTGGCCATGTTGTTGGCGCCCGCGCCGCGTTGCCCCTTATCGAGACGCACCCCCTGTGGATGAAGCAGTTAACAGAGTGGCTTGACAGGCGGGCGTACCATCCGCCGCAGTCACAACCGGCGCCAACGTGCGCGAAAGAAGGTATACCTCGATGGCAGTGATTCAAGGGACGGTCTGGGCGCCGCAGCCCGGCCGTGCAGTAGAAATGGTTGGCCAGATGGCCGTGGCCAAGAAGATCCATGCGCGCCTCGGCGCGAAGGTCCGCGCCTGGCAGATCGTGGCCGGCGGCGCCAACTCCCTCCAGGCCATCTATGCGTTGGAGTACGCGGACTGGAACGCGTTCGGGAAGGTCAACCAGGCGCTGAACGGCGACGCGGAATGGCAGGGATTCGTGCAGACGGTCCTGAACGCTCCGAACCCTTCCGCAAGCCTGGTCTCCAACAACCTGGCTACCACCATACCGGGCATGGAGGGGTCGGCGGCGGCGGGTTCCGGCCCTGGCCCGCGGATTCGCACCGCTCGGGTCTTCCAGGTGCAGCCCGGCCGGCAGGTGGAGGCGCGCGCCTTGCTCGCCGAGCTGAAGGTGCAGGTGGAGCGGTGTGGTGGGAACTTCCGGGCAAGCGCTGGCGTATTCACCGGGCCTACCGTGGGCCAACTGCGACTGACCAGTGAGTTTGCCGACGTGGTGGCGTTTGGGTCGTTCCAGGCGCGGACAACCGACGATGCAGCGTTCCAGGCTTTCATCGCAAACCGAATACTGGCCGCGGGCGCACCGATCACCCTGGTCAGCGCGGTCACGCAATCCGAACTGCCCATTTAGAGGGACGAGTGGCCGGCCCACCTGGGCCGGTCCCGCTCCTTCCCCTGGCTCGCCTGGAAGTTTCCAACAGCGCCGTTGCCGGCCACCGTCAGGCGACGGCGGTGGCCTCGATCTCGACCATCGCGCTGGGGTCGAACAGCCGCGTGACACCCAGAAGCGTCGCTGTCGGTTTGCAGCCGGGGCCGGCGAAGACGGGCACGATGGCGCCGGCGTTCGCCATGAAGAGGT
>JBGOVF010000133.1:0-6604 GCA_041477975.1 Tepidiformaceae bacterium | reverse complement strand
GCGGAGCTGAACATCCGCAATTGGCGGTACATCGAACGCATTCTCATCCGCTGGGCCGAGGAGGGCCGCGCCTATGAAACGCCTGGACGAGATCCTCTCGAAGAGCAGAAGCGCCGTTTCCTCGGAGGCAACCTCGGACACATCGTCCGTTACCGCTGAACCCGAGCCCACCTGCCCGGTCTGCGGTGGCGCCGGCTTCGTCCGCCGCGACCTGCCCGTGGACCACCCGCGCTTCGGCCGCGCGGAGCCTTGCGGCTGCGTGCTCAACGAGGAAGCCGATGTGCGTCGTTCCCGCCTCCAGCGTTTGAGTAACCTGGGCGCCCTCACGCGCTTCACCTTCGATTCGCTCATCCCTACCGGCCGCAACGGCGACAGCGACGGCTTTCGCGCCGCCTACGACGCCACACGCGCCTACGCCAGCGACCCAGAAGGCTGGCTTGTCATCACCGGCGGCAGCGGCAGCGGCAAGACCCACCTCGCCGCCGCGCTCGCCAACGAACGCATCGCCGAAGGCGAACCGGTCCTCTTCATGGTCGTCCCCGACCTCCTCGACCATCTCCGGGCCAGCTACGACCCCTCCGACGACGAAATGCACTACGACCAGCTCTTCGAGCAGGTCCGCAACACGCCCCTCCTCGTCCTCGACGACATCGACGCGGTAGCGGGCACTCCCTGGGCGCGCGAAAAGCTCTTTCAGATCGTGAACCACCGCTACAACGCCACGCTGCCCACCGTCTTCACCACCACCACCCGTCCGCAGCAACTCGATGACCGCCTCGGCACGCGCATGTGCGACGAAACCCTCGCCCGCATCGTCACGCTCGACGCCCCGTCGCAGGGAAGTGGCTACCAAGAGATTGGGGGTATGTCGCGGGCCCGGCTGGAGTCCATGCAGTTTGAGGACTTCATCATCCCTCGCCAGCTGGCCGAAGACGAAGTGATCTCCCTGGATTCGGCTCGCAAGGCCTGCAGGAATTGGGCCGACGATCCGGTCGAGCGGTGGTTGGTCATTCGCGGAGTCAATGGGTGCGGCAAGACCCACCTCGCATGTGCCATCGCTAACCGGTGGCTCGCGAAGGGCGGAGACGTGTTCTTCGCCGTCGTGCCAGACCTCCTGGACCACCTCCGGTCGTCATTCGCACCCAGCAACGAGGTCAGTTACGACGAGGTCTTTGAGCGCCTTCGGGCAGCCTCGCTCCTGGTTCTGGACGACCTGGGTTCACATAAGTCGTCCCCATGGGCGGAAGAGAAGCTGTTCCAGATCGTGAACTATCGATCTCTCGCCGATCTGGCGACCGTCGTGACCACGAACATGCCGGCCGAAGAGTTCCGGAGCACCATGCCCCGAATTTACTCCCGTGTCATGGACACCCAGGTCGGAAAGGTCATCGAGATCCGGGCACCCCACTACTCGCTCGGCCGGCAAGGTGGGGCTCTTGGCGGCGGAAATCGATCCGACCGGCCTGGTCGCGCGCCATACGGATCGCGCCCGCGCTAGCTAGGTCGCCCCAAGTCTCCGCCCCCCACTACCGCCTCGGCCGCGCCCCCGAACCCGCCGCCCCCAGCCGTGCCCCGTACCGGAGGCCCCGCTAACAGTCGGACCGCCCTCCGAATCGAAAATCGCCAATCGCCCATCGAAAATCGCTTAAAGTCCTTCCATGACGATGCGCCGCGCCCAGATATTTCTCGGCCTCTCGATCGTCATCACTGTCTTCGCGGGATTCCTCGTCTTCAGCCAGATCCAGCTCTTCAATCCGGTCACCGCCTCCGGCCGCGCCACCGGCGCCGGCGCCGGCAACAGTCCCGTGGCCCGCGCCACCCAGGCCGGTGGCGACGTCGCGGCGACGATCACGGCAGCCGCGGGCACCGTCACCTCCCGCACGCCGACCGCCGGCGCTCGCACGGCAACTGCCGCACCGACGACGCCCACGCTCGTCGGCATCGGCCAGCCAATCGAATTCCGCGGTTCTCGTTACACCGTCAACCAGGTCGTCGATCCCGAGCCGCCCGGCTTCTTCTCCACCACGCCGGGCAAGCGTCGCATTGCGGTCGAGCTCACCCAGGAGGCCGTCGGCGCTCCGGCCGCCTACGACTTCACGTACTTCGCCCTCCGCGATGCCTCCGGCGCCGATTACACCTGGGCCATCAGCAATTCAAAGCCCGAATTCGACCGCGGCACCCTGAAAGCCGGCGAGTCCCATCGTGGCTGGCTGGTCTTCCAGGTCCCCGTCGATGTAACGCCCATAACGCTCGTCGTCACCCCCACCGGCAGCGGCGGCCGCACGCCGATCGTGGATCTGAGGATGTAGCCGCCACGTCGCCCGAAGGGCTCCCCCTCTCCCGGATCGGGAGAGGGGGCCGGGGGGTGAGGGTGCGCCCGTCGAAATTACGGGCAGCTCATGCCCGAGCTTGAGGCCCAGAACGATCCACTCCTCAAGCACGGATCGCAGTTCCTGTCGACATTCGTCGAGTGGTTCCGCGAAGGCCAGCAGGCCCGGGCAGGGTTCGACCCGCCCTGCGAACGACCCATCCTCCAGTTGCTTGAAGGATGCGAGCCTCACCGCTTCGGCGATGTAGTCGCTCAGAACCAATCGGACAACCATCAGCTCGATTCTACTACCTTGAACGCCGCCTCAACGCCGCCGCGCCAGCCACGCTCGCAGTGCCGCCTCCGTGCTGTCGAACGCCAGCTCCTCCCACGGGATCTCGTGCGGCGCGAACCACCGCACCTCGCTCGTCTCATCGCCTGCCGCCGCTTCACCTACGGCCGTCGCCTCGTAGACGATCACCACCACGCCAGGCCCGCTTCGCGTGAACACGCCCACCAGCGACAGTTCCACCACCTCGAGACAGGCCTCTTCCAGAGTCTCCCGCGCTGCCGCCTCCTCCGCGGTCTCTCCCACGTCCATGAACCCGCCCGGGAACACCCAGAAGCCGACCCGAGGCTCGATCTCGCGGCGCACAAGGAGGATGTGACCGTCGCTCCGCCGCACCGGGATGGTCCCCGCCACCGGCCGAGGGTTGATGTAGTGCACGAACCCGCAGCCCACGCACACCAGCCGTTCCTTCGTGTCTCCCGCCGGCACGGCCGCGGCCAGCCCCTCGCCGCACTGCATGCAGTACCGGCCGAAGCTGTGTGGGTGACTGGTCATCGCGAAGCTCGCCGCAATCTCAGCGCAGGCTCGCCGGCGCCTGTTGGGCGCCCAATGACTCCGGCCCTTCGATCCAGCTCTCGCCGTCCGCCCATACTTCCTTCTTCCACACGGGCACGCGCTTTTTGATCTCGTCAACAAGCCAGTGTCCGCCTTCGAACCCCGCCGCCCGGTGGGCACTGCTCACGGCGATGAGCAGACTCGTCTCGCCGATGGCCAGCTTCCCCGTGCGGTGCAGCACCGAGCACTCCTCCAGCCCAAAGCTTTCCTTCGCTTCTTCGGCGATCTCCCGCATCACCTTTTCGGCCATCGAGGGGTAGGCGTCGTACTCCAGGTATTCAACCGCGCGCCCCAGGTTGTTGTCTCGCACCACGCCCAGGAACACGGTGATCGCCCCCGCCGCGTCCGAACGCACGGCCTCCGTCGCCTCGTCCACTCGTAACTCTTCCGCAGTCACGCGAATCAGCATCGTCAACCTCCCGAAACCGGTGGGATGAGCGCTAATGTAGCCCCGGCGGCCACCGGCGCGCCCTCCCGCACGTACTCCTCGTCCAGCGCGTACATCAATGTCGGCACGAATGGCCGCAGCTGCGGAAACCGCAGCAAGAATCGCTCGCGCACCGTCGCCACCGTATCGCCCGGCTCGAGCGGCACTTCGACCTTCCGGACGCCCGCCTTCTCGGCGATCGACGCGAACAACAAGACCGTCACTTGCACGCTTTCCATTGTAGGCGAGCACTCGTCCGCCCTGCGCGGCTACACTCCCGTTGTGCTGTCCCGCGCCTGGAACGCCACTGTCGACCTCCTCTATCCCCCGCGCTGCCACGGCTGCGGCGCGTTCCACACCGCCTTGTGCCAGCCTTGCGCGGCCGCCATGCCACCTGCCACGGGAACGGGCCGCTGCCCCCACTGCTCGGCCGCCTGGGATTCCACCGGCAACTGCCCCCGCTGCTTCCACCTCCAGGCCCTCGATGGCGTTCGCGCGGCGTTCGAAATGGAGGGCACAGCGAGGCGCCTGGTGCACGCGCTCAAGTATCAGTACGTCCGCTCGCTGGCCCCACTGATGGCCGCGTACCTCGCCCCTCTTGCGGCCGATCTTCAGCTTGACGCGGCTTTCCCGGTCCCACTCCATCCCTCCCGCCAGCGCGAACGCGGCTTCAACCAGGCCGAACTTCTCCTGCGACCGACCGGCCTCCCGGTGGCCCCCGGCACGCTCCACCGCTCCCGCCGCACCGACCGCCAGGTCGGGATGCACCTGGGCGAACGCCGCTCAAACGTCAGCGGCGCCTTCGTCTACGCCGGGCCGCGCCTCGATGGGCTGACCGTCGCGATCGTCGACGACGTCGTCACCACCGGCGCTACCGCGAACGAATGCGCGCTTATCCTTCGCGAGCAGGGCGCGGCCCGCGTGGTCGCCGTCGCTTTCGCCCGCGCCAGCTACCGCCCCGAGACCACGGAGCGCATCGAGGACTAGCCGGCCTCTTGCCATCGCGAACGCGGGCCATCTGGTTCATCCGCTCTTTACGCGCGCAACGTAGAATGACGTAACGTGGCTCACTTGCCGCATCAACCTCAGCGCCGGAGCACCTATTGGCCGCCGGAGCCCTGACGCTCTCTCCTCTCGCCTCCCAGGCATCCGATACCCTCAGCCGCGTCCGTGCCGAAGTGCATCGCGTCATCGTGGGCCAGGACACGCTCATCGATCGCCTGCTCATCGGCATGCTTTGCCACGGCCACGTGCTCGTCGAAGGCGTCCCCGGCCTCGCCAAGACACTCACGGTTTCCACCCTCGCAGCCGCGTTGGACCTCAAGTCGGTCCGCATCCAGTTCACGCCCGACCTTCTCCCGGCCGACCTCGTCGGCACCGAGGTCTTCAGCCCGGCCGATGGCCGCTTCACCGTCCGCAAGGGCCCGCTTTTCGCCAACATCGTCCTCGCCGACGAAGTGAACCGCGCTCCGGCCAAGGTCCAGTCCGCCCTCCTCGAGGCCATGCAGGAACGCCAGGTCAGCATCGGCGGCGAAACCTTCCCGCTCGATGAGCCGTTCCTGGTCATGGCCACCCAGAACCCGATCGAGCAGGAAGGCACCTACCCCCTGCCAGAAGCTCAGCTCGACCGCTTCCTCCTCAAGGCGAAGGTTGACTACCCCACTCGCCCCGAAGAGCGCCAGATCCTCGATATGGGCCTCAACGGCATGCTCCCTCGCGCCCAGGTCGTGGCCCACCGCGCCGCACTCGATGAGGCCCGGCGCGCCGTCCAGGAAGTCACCATCGACGACGCGCTCAAGGACTACATCGTCCAGCTTGTCTTCGCCACGCGCCGGCCCGCCGCCTACCGCATGCCGGAACTGCAATCGCTCATCGGCTTCGGCGCCTCGCCCCGCGCCAGCATTGCCTTGGCCCAGGCGTCGCGAGCCCATGCCTTTCTCGCCGGCCGCGCCTACACCACTCCAGACGATGTGAAAGCGCTGGCCCACGATGTCCTCCGTCACCGCATCGTCACGACCTACGAAGCAGAAGCCGAGGAGCTCTCCACGGACGACCTCATCGACCGCATCCTCGAAGGCGTCGACGTCCCCTGATGGGGCCGGAACGTCGCCATGAAACTGCCGTTTCGCCGCTCTGCCTCCAGCCCCGTTCTTGATGCCGGTCAATCGCCCGGCCCCCGCAGCATCCCGCCCGAACTCCTTGAGCGAGTCAAGGCCATCGAGATCAAGGCTCGCCGCCTGGTCAACGACCTCTTCCTCGGCGAATACCACGCCGTCTTCCGTGGGCGCGGCATAGAATTTGACGAGCTCCGCGCTTACGTCCCGGGCGACGACGTCCGCTCGCTCGATTGGAAAGCCTTCGCGCGGACGGGCCAACCGCTGATCCGCCGCTACCGCGAAGACCGCGACCTCACGGTCCTCTTCGTCGTCGATGTGAGCGCCTCCCAGGCCGCGGGCGCACTCCCTCAAACCAAGGGCGACCTCGCCGCCGAGCTCTGCGCTGTCCTTGCCCTCGCCGCCATCCGCAACAAGGACAAAGTCGGGCTCCTGCTCTTCGCCAGCAAGCCGGAGCGCTACGTTCGCCCCCAGGGCGGCACCACGCACGTCCTCCGCGTTGTCCGCGAAGTCCTCTGGGCGCACCCGGAGACGCGCGGCACGGACATCGGCGCCGCTCTCGAATACCTCACCGGCGTCCAGCGCCGCCGCGCGACGGTCTTCCTCGTCTCCGATTTCCTCACCCGGGACTACGGCCGCCAGCTCCGCGCCGCCGCCCGCCGCCACGACATCATCGCCATCCGCGTTCGCGAACCCATCGACGAAGCCCTCCCCAACGCCGGTATCGTCTCGCTCGTAGACTCCGAATCCGGCCAGCCAATTGAAGTCGACTCAGGCAGCGCCGCCGTGCGGGCGGCCTACCGCGAGCACGTCGTCGAACTCGACGACGACCGCCGCCGCCTCTTCGGCGC
>JBGOVF010000291.1:0-3988 GCA_041477975.1 Tepidiformaceae bacterium | reverse complement strand
CCTCTTCGGCGCCGAGGCCTCGAACAACCTGTTGGTCCTTCCGCCCGACGTCAACACCTACGGCCTGCTCGATGCCGGTGTGGGCGCGGAGGGAGGCCCGAACCCGCTCGAAGGGCTCGCCGGCCTTCTCGTCCTCCGCAACGACCCGACCATGCATCTTCCCGGCGCCGCTGCCGCCCTCGCGGGGATCGAAACCGTTGTCGTCCTCGACAACGTCCTCCACGAAACGGCGCGGAACGCGACGGTCACCATCGCCGAAGGCCGCGCCTACGCATCCACGGGCACGTACACACAGGGCGACTTCCGCGTCCAATGCCTCGCCCCCGCTGTCGTTCCCGAAGGAGAGGCCGTGCCGATGTTCACTGCCCTCTCGGCCCTGGCGGCCGCGCTCGGTGTCGAAGCGCCAACCACCGTGGACGCCGCGCTCGGTGAACTCACGCGGGCGAACCCCGCGTACCAGCCCGCCTACGACCTCATCATCGGCGAAGGCGTCCGCCTCTCCATTCCCATTAGCAGCAAAGCTACGGCCGTCCCGGTGGCGCCGCTCGCTGCGGCAGATGGCATCCGCATCATCACAGGCCGCGACCTTTACACCGCCACCGACGCAGCCGCGCTGCGCCACCCGGAGGCCGAGAAGCTCCACCGCTACGACCGCATCCAGGTCAGCGAAGAAGACGCCGCTCGCCTGGGCATCCACGATTCCGACGAGATCGAGATCAGCGCCGGCGCCGCAACTATCCGCGCGAAGGCGTCGGTCACCGAGCGCGTGCCCGCCGGGCACGTCTTCGTCTCCAGCCTCCTCCAGGGTGGCGCCGTCGTGAACTTCTTCGCGGGTGACGCCCTCCCGGCCGTCCGGCTCGGCGTCCCCGTCACCGCCTGAGCCGCCTGTGAAACGCCTCCTCGTCATCCGCCACGGCGAATCCATCTGGAACGCCGAAGGCAGATGGCAGGGCTGGGCCAACATTCCGCTCTCAGCCGCCGGCCAAGAACAGGCAAGGGCCGCCGGCGAACGCCTCGCGGCTCTCTCGCCGCTCCGGTTCAGCGCCATCCACGCCTCGGATCTCTCCCGTGCCCACCAGACCGCCGAGATCATTAGCACCTATGTCGAGTGCTCGCCCGTCAAGGCCGTGCCCGGCCTGCGCGAACGCAACGTCGGCGAGTTCCAGGGCGTGCTCAGCAGCGACATCGCCGTTCGCTGGCCGCACCTCGCGGACGCCTGGAACAAAGGCGTCCCGTTCGACCCTCCCGGCGGTGAAGTCGCCGCTGACTTCCACGCCCGGATTCTCGCCGCAATCCATGGACTTCTCGACGCTGCGGAGGAGGACTCGACGCTGCTTGCCGTTAGCCACGGCGGAGTCATCCGCGCCCTCGAAAGCCACCTCGGCGTCCGCACGCCGCGCATCCAGAATCTATCCGGCCGCTGGGTCCACGCGGACGACGGTCGGCTGGGTGCCGGCGAGGTTTTCGAACTTTAGTCGGCAGCGCTCACGCGAGCGACTGCGTGGAGAGCAGGTGCTCTACCTCGAACCCGTCGTCGAGTTCTTCCCAGTACACAGCGAACCCGCCCGCCTCCAACGACCATCGCTCACGCTGCTCAGGGGCCGCATCAGCCAGCCACCGTAGCCAGGGAACGCGACGTAGAGGGATCGTGATGGTCCGGCCTACGGTCAGCGAAACGACGAGTATGTCGTCGTCGAACGTCACCGCACTCGCAGAGATGGCCATCAACTACCGTGCCGCGGCGGCGCGCCAGCGCTTCGCCTGGGCTATGAAGGCGGCCTCGTGCTCGGGCCAGTCATGAGTGTCTCGGGGTCGAAGTCGGCGCCGTTAGGCCAGGTGACCGTGTGCACCTCCGGGTCGACCGTCACCCGCCCGAACATCGCTGGGTCGCGAAGCGGCCCGTACAGCTCGCCATACAGCACCTCGCTCAGGTCAATCTCGCGACGCAGTCCATCGCCGAACGCAACCTCAAGCACGAAGGGCCGAACGATCTGGACGCTTATAACGCGGTACAAACCATGCATGGCAATCATCCTAGCGGATCGATCGAGCGTCGCACTCCGCCCGACTGCAGTCGTGTCCAGTTGGCCACCAGCTCATCGCGGTGGATTTCCGCCCAGGCTTCGACAAGCCGGCGCTGTCGAACAGGAAGTTCTCCGACCATCAGGTCGACGGGGTCGAACGAAAACGCCGCCACATGCTGCTGGTAGTAGGCATGGAAGTGCGGAGTGTGGTGGCTTCCCGCTTCCACGTACATGCGTATCACGATGCCGAAGAATCGGCTGAGTTCAGGCACGCCGCCCCCGCTCGAACCAGATCCCGCCTTCCGGTCCTTCGCCGTGCAGCGACCGAAACCCCATCCGCGCCCAGAAGTAGACCGCCAGGCCGAGGTCAGGCGGCGCCCACGCCCGCAAACCCAGCCCGGCCACTTCGGCGGCGCGCACGAACAGCCACGCCGCCTCCGAACCCGCTCCGTAGCCCCGCCGTTCCTTCTCAATGCACAGCGAGCGAATCGTGACCACGCCGCTGGCGAGTTCGTAGTCCAACCCACCGACGCGTTCCAGCGGCTCGACGCGCACAACCCGCGCCCTTCCGGGCGTCTCCAGCTCCACCCGAAACCGCTCCCCAACCAGAGGGAACGAGTCCTCGAACGCCGCCGTCACCGCTCCAGCCATTCCCGCGCGCGCGCAGCCACCGCCGCCGTCTCACCCCTGAACCGCGTGCACTCGGGCAGCGCCGCGATGAACTTGCTCCCGTATTGCTTCTCCCACACCCGCCGGTCCAGCACCGCGACCACGCCGCGGTCCTCTTTGTCCCGAATGAGCCGCCCGAAACCCTGGCGGAAGCGAAGGATCGCCCCCGGCAGCGCGTAGTCCATGAACGGGTTGTCGTACTCCTCCGACCGCGCCTTGTAAATGGGGTCCGAGGGCACCGCGAACGGGAGCCGGGCGATGATCAGCATCGAAAGCGCCTCGCCACGCACGTCCACGCCTTCCCAGAAGCTCGATGTGCCGAAGATGGCGCTCCGCGGGTTGTTCGCCAGGTGCTCCGTTAGCTGCCGTGGCGAACCATCCGTCGATTGCGCGAGCACCACGATCCCCGCCTCCTCCAGCCGCGGCCGTGCCAGCTCCGCCACCTGCCGCAGGGCGGCGTGCGAAGTGAACAGCGTCAGAGCCCGCCCATCGGAAGCCAGCACGAGCTCCACGACGGCCTCAGCTACCGCCTGCGCGTAGCCGCGGTCGTTCGGCTCGGGGATATCGGTGAAAGCGGCCAGCAGCGTGGCATTCTTGTAGTCGAACGGCGATCCAAGTTGCAGCGTTTCCGGGCCTTCGAGTCCAAGCCGTCGCGCCGCGTACTCCATCGAACCAGCCGCCGAGAGCGTCGCGCTCGTGGCCACCACGGTGCGCCGCTTGGCGAACAGCTCCTCCCAGAGCGTCGGCCCGACATCGAGCGGCGCCGAATTGAGCGATGCCGAGCCATCTCGCTCACGCGCCACCCAAACGATCGTGTCGTCGGTCGTCGTGCTCATCAGCGTGGCCAGGAGCATGCGCGTCTCGTCCAGCTTGCGCGCGGCCGTCTCCACTTCGCCCGCCAGCGTCTCCGCCGATTCCACCGGCGCCTCGCTCACAGCCTTCATGGCCGCCGCCGCCCGCGCCCCCGTGTCCCGCAGCGACTTTTCGAGCACGCCCCAGCACTCCTCAACCTTCTCCCACTCGGGCCGGTTCCGCACCGCGCGGTTCACGTGGAGGCGGTCATCCTCGCCACCCCGGGGAGCCAATTCGGCCAGAGCATCGAACAACGGAGACGCAACCGTCGCCGAGCGCGCCACCGCCTCCTCCAACGACTTCGCCAGCATCGTCACGGCCCCTTCCGGGAGGGCGCGCAGCAGCGTCACGACGCCGCCCTCGCGGTGGTCCCGCCCCGGTCGCCGGTGCAAGCCGTCCAGCGCCTCCAGCAGCGACCTCCGGCTCACCGCGGCGCCGAACTG
>JBGOVF010000169.1:0-5863 GCA_041477975.1 Tepidiformaceae bacterium | reverse complement strand
TGGGACCTCTATCTCATGGGGCTCCTGCGCGGAGAGCTCGTATGACCGCACCACTCACGGGGGGACACATGGATTCACCATATGAAGGACGCCTGATCCGCCTGCGCGCCCGCGAGCCCGAAGACGAGCCACTGCTCTACGAGTGGTTCAACGACCCCGAGGTGACCGAATACCTGAGTGTCCGCTACCCCATATCGCACGCGCAGGAGAAAGCGTTCATCGAAGGTCACAGTTCGCCCGGCTACTCCCATGCCGACTTTGCGGTCGAGACCCTCGCCGAAGGCAAGCTGATCGGCGGCGTGGATCTGCGCCCGATGATGCCCGAGAACCGCAGCGCGATGCTGGGTATCGCGATCGGCGACAAGGCCTATTGGAACGGCGGATACGGCACCGACACGATGCGGACGGTTTGCCGCTTCGGGTTCGAGATGATGAACCTTCACCGCATCGGCCTGGAGGTGTACGAAGGCAACGACCGCGCCCAACACGTGTATGAGAAGGTCGGCTTCAAAGTCGAAGGCCGGAAGCGCAAGGCGCGCTACAAGCTCGGTGAGTACATCGATGTGATTGTCATGGGCCTGCTGGAGGGCGAGCTGCTCTGGGACTAAGGTTGTGCCCACGCGATCCGTTCGTCCACGCGGCCAGTGAGTTGCCCCATCACCAGCAGGAAACCGGGCCCGGCAGAACCAACGGAAGGCGAGTTCGCGGCGGCGTAGTGAGGGTGACGTTGTCGTCGCCACGCTCGCGGGTCCAGCGCAACGACAAAGTCACGAGTCACGCGGCCCTCCGGCGAGGCCTGGTTGCCAATCGTAACGTTCGCCAACTGTTCCGGCCGCGAAGTGGATCGCCGACCGCGATCAACTGACCGCCTCGCCTGCACCCGCGGCGTCACGGGGGTGGCAAGTGAAGGGCGTAATCGGATGATTCACCGGAGTCGCCCAGGAGATATCGCGGGCCGGTGCCGCGCACGCCTGCCCTGTCGCCGGGATTGAACAGGGCGCAGCGTTCGAGCGAGAGACAGCCGCAGCCAATGCACGACGTGAGGTCGTCTCGCAGCCGGGTAAGGCTCGCGATCCGGTCACTCAGATCGTCCCGCCATACCGCGGAGACACGCTCCCAGTCGTCCGCAGTCGGCGCCGCTTTCCCCATGGTCGCCAACGCCCGCCCAATGTCGTCCAGGCTCAAACCCAACCCCTGGGCAACGCGAATGAGCGAGACCGTTCGGAGGGTGGAGCGCGCGAACCGCCGCTGATTCGACTCCGTGCGCAGGGACGAAATGAGCCCGCGCGACTCGTAGTAGCGGAGTGCCGAGGATGCGACGCCGCTGCGGGCTGCAAGTTCGCCGATGGTAAGCAGGTCGGTGGCCAGAAGTTTCATGGGCAGCCCTTGACTTCAAGTTCACTTGAAGGAATACGGTGGCACCATCCTTGGGTGCTTCACAACACCCAGCAAGCGCTTGGGAGGCCGCGTAGTGGCAACGGATACCGAAACAAGGTTCGTTCTGGTCGGTCCGCCGGACGAATTGCGAGAGCGCGGGGTTCGGGTAATCGCCGCGGAGGGCCGAACAATCGCCGTCTTCGCTGCCGACGGCGGCTTCTTCGCGGTCGACAACCGCTGCCCGCACATGGGTTTCCCCCTGAGCCGCGGCACGATCAACGACGGCATCCTCACCTGCCACTGGCATCACGCCAGGTTCGACCTCGCCGGCGGCTGTACCTTCGATCCGTTTGCCGATGACGTGGCATCGTTCGCCGTCGAGGTGCGCGACGATCTCGTCTGGCTGGACGCGCGTCCCCACGAAGGCGACCACCGCAACCATTGGGAGGGCAAGCTCTCGGAAGGGCTCGAACAAAACATCCGTCTCGTCATGGCGAAGGCCGTGATCGGACTGACCGAGCTGGGAGACACGGAGACCATCCTCGCGCGCACGGCACTGTTCGGCACGCGCAACCGCGCCGCCGGCTGGTCAGACGGGCTATCGATCCTCACTGCGATGGCGAACATCCAACCTGTGCTGGCGCCAACGGACCGGCCACGCGCTCTCTATCAGGGCGTGATTCACGTCGCCCGCAACGTCGTCGGGCAGCCACCCGACTTCGATCTGGCACCGCTTCAGACGCAACAGGAGCGCCCCGAAGTCTACCGTGCGTGGTTCAGGCGGTTCATCGAGACGCGCAGCCGCGACGCCGCCGAGCGCTGCCTACGGACCGCCATCGCCATCGGCCTCGCCCCCTCGCAGCTCGCGGAAATGCTGTTCGCGGCGGCGACCGACCACCTCTTCATGGATACAGGTCACTCGCTCGACTTCGCGAACAAAGCCTGCGAACTCCTTGACCACATCGGTTGGGAGAGTGCAGCCGATGTGCTGCCGAGCCTGCTCCCCGGTCTCGCTTCCGCCGAGCGGATGGAAGAGACCTCAGCATGGCGCCATCCGGTGGACCTTCCGAAGCTCCTCGGAGAAGCGAACGAGGCCCTCGACGGAGCGCTTTTGGTTGGTCGCGAACGGCTTGAGGGCTGGGACGGGCACCGGGCGCTCGCCGAGCGAATCCTGGATGAGGAACCGGCGGCGTCGCTTCGGGCGATGGTGCAGGCCGTCCGCGACGGCGTCCCGCTGGTTGAGTTGTCCGCGACGGTGGCGTACGCCGCCGCCCGTCGGCCGGTGCATTTCCACATCTCGAACGAATTCGATGACTGGAACACCGTGCACCACACCTTCACGTACACGAACGCTGTTGACCAGGCAATGCGCCGGGCGCCGTCTCGGGCCGTGGCGCGGGGCATCCTCGATGGTGCGATGTCGGTTTATCTTGAGCGTTTCTTGAACGTCCCGAAGCAACCGCTTCCCGTTGCCCATAGTCTCCCCAGCAGCACCGACGACCTCCTGGCCGAGTTCGACCACCAGCAACACATCGACGAGACGGCCGACATTACCACCGAACTGCTTGGCGCGGGGAAGCATCGGGAGGTGATCGAGACCCTGGGTCACGCGCTCCTGCGCGAGGATGCCGGCTTCCACTCGTTCCAGATCTACGAGGCCGCACTCCGGCAATACGGTAACTTCCGCGGCCGGCCGGAGGGCGATCACATCCTCATCGGCGCGGCGCGTTTCCTCACCGCCCATGCCCCTACCGTCAGGGCGACGGGTCAGACGTTCGAGATCGCCGCCCGACTCAACGCTGGTGGCTCACTACACGACGTCGAGGCTGACTGATCGTTGTCGCGATGTGGAGCCGGCGGCAGCGCGCATGGAGATTCAGGCAGCCGAATTGACAGAATGATTGGGGATACCCCTGATGACTGCCCGGCGTTATGCCAACTGAGCGGTAAATTTGTGACGAAAAGCGCAATCAGGGGTTGACACCCCGGTAACAAGATTGTTAGCGTCCGGGAGTGGGCTAGTGATAGTCCGCACACGCGCTCGGTTAACAGTGCAACGCTAATGCCTAGTGCGCCCGCTCTCAGGGTGCAACGGGGGAACCACAACTTGGGGTGAATTCGGTCGCGCCTCGTCGCGTCCGATAGGGCGACCTTCCGTCCGAACCCGTCAGCTAACCCCGTAGGCAGTTGGAAGGCCTGGCGAGCAGGATGCTCGCTTCGAGGCTCGTTCACCGCCTCGAAGTTGGTCTTTTTCTTGGAGATTCAGGAGGGATACCTTATGCCGGCTTTGCAGGAAGCCCCACCCAAGTCATGTCCAAAGTGCCGCGGCTCGATAATCGTCGAGCGCGACTGGCACGGCACGTACGGCAGTTGCATCATGTGCGGCTACGTGCACGAAGTGCTCACCAGCCCGCCGGTGGACCTGGCCGCGGAAGAAGCAGCGCTGCCTCAGCGCCAGCGCCGCCGCCAGCCGTCGCACGGCAAGCTGCGGCTCTGAACTAACGCCTCTGCAGCAAAGAACAGCGACAAGCCCCCGGCAACGGGGGCTTCTCTTTTCCTCCCGGCCCCTTCTCTCTATGATTCGCGGCGCCGTACAGGGGGTGCGCACCGCTCATGACCTACATCCGCCTTTCCATCGCAAAACCACGTAAAGGCGAAGATGCGCGCCTCGAACAGCTCATGCGCCGCCTGACCGAACTGGCCGGCGAACAGGAAGGCTGCACCGCGAGCTACCTTCTCCGCCCACACGATGACTCGGGCGAGATCGCGCGCGTCGCCATCTACACGAACGAAGGCGCGGCGGAACAGGCCGCCAACAACCAATCGGTCATGGCCATTCGCTCGGAGATCCACCTGATCACGGAGCCGGGCCACGCCGAGCGCGCGTTCTTCGCCATCTGATTCAGAGCCGATGGCCGACGAAGTACTCTCCCCGCTCTTTCGGAAAGTCGATTGTCTGCGCCTGCCAGTTGGCGACCTCGATGCCGCGCTCTCCTTCTACCGCGACCGGCTCGGACACAACCTCGTCTGGCGCACTGCGACAGCCGCGGGACTGCGGATGCCGGAGACCGGCGCGGAGATCGTGTTGCACACCGGGACGGAACCACCCGAGATGGACCTCCTCGTGGACTCCGCAGAGGCCGCCGCCGACCGGTTCGTGGCGGCAGGAGGGCGAATCGTCGCGGGTCCCTTCGAAATTCAGGTGGGGAAGGCGGTCGTGGTAGCCGATCCCTGGAACAACCTGCTGGTGTTGCTCGATCTCAGCAAGGGCCTCCTGGCGACCGACGCAGAAGCACTTGTTCTAGGGAACCTGCCGCAAGCGGAGTAGCGGTCCGCGCCGGCCGTGCCTCTTCGGGCAGGCACTTCGCGGGCTCGCCTTCCGGAAAACTGCCCATGCCTTAGGCGCGTCCAGGCGCTCACAATCAGGCTTCGACGCCCGTATGCAAGGAGGTTTCCGCACGCACTATTAGGGGTGCCCCCTATACGCGCCCTTCCTCTCGTGCCAGAGACTTCGGTTGTCTTAAGGGGTTCCGCCACGGCGAAAGCCGAATCCCCGTACGGGACGGGCGCGGAAGCAGGCGAGACGACTACGGGAGGACTACGCTCATGAACTCACCTCGAAGCTCGGGCCGCCCACTTGGGCTCCGCTCCACCATGACCGCCGGGTCAGCCTCCGGCCATACCACGCGCAACCAGCATGCCATCCGTATCCTGCTCGTGGATGACCACGCGGTCATTCGCCAGGCGCTGCGCATGCTCCTCGAAAGCCAGCCCGAACTCGAAGTCGTGGGCGATGTCGAGAACGGCCGCGAAGCCGTGACGGCGGTCGAAAAGCTGAATCCCGATGTCGTCCTGATGGACGTCGTTATGCCGGGCCTCAACGGCCTCGAAGCCACCCGGCAGATTCGCCGCTCTTCGCCCGCCACGCGCGTCGTCATGCTCAGCGGCTTCGTGGATGAGGACCAGCTCCTCGACTCGATCCGCTCCGGCGCTTCCGGCTACATCATCAAGAAGTCGGACGTTTCCGAACTCGTGCTCGCCATCCAGACCGTCCACCGCGGCAACAGCTACTTTTCCAGCGCGCTCAGCGAAGGCTTCGACCTGGCCGAGGTGCTCTACCAGGCGAAACGCTCGGACCAGCGCACCGGCGTGGAAACGCTCACCAGCCGGGAGCGCGAAGTGCTCCAGCTGATAGCCGAGGGCTACACCAACCAGGGCATCGCCAACGAGCTGTACATCAGCGTCAAGACCGTGGAGGCGCACAAGGCGCACATCATGGCGAAACTGCACGCCCGCAACCGCACCGACCTCATCCGCTACGCGATCCGCAAGGGCATCGTCCGCCTCGAAAGCGTCGAAGAAGCCGAGCGCATGCTCGCCGATATGGGCGACCCGCCGGACTCGCTCGCCGTCTAATCCTGGCCCCTCCCGCAACGCCGATTGAAGGCCCGGCCCCGCGCCGGGCCTTCCGCGTTTCTGGCGCGCC
>JBGOVF010000525.1:0-2591 GCA_041477975.1 Tepidiformaceae bacterium | reverse complement strand
GCTGCCGCCGACCGTTTCGACGACCACGTCCCAGCCTTCGCGCGCGATGGGCGATGCGGCCGTCGCCTCGTCGGGGTCGTAGATGTCCGTGGCGCCGAGTGAGCGCGCGGCGGCGGCCTGGTGGGGGTAGCGGGCGGTGACACCGATGCGGCTCGCGCCAGCGTCCTTCGCCACGAGCGCGCAGAAGAGGCCGATGGTCCCGGCGCCGATGATGAGTACGCGCTGGCCGCGCTTCACGTTCGCGCGCTTCAACGCGTGGAGGGCGATGCCGCAGGGCTCCGAAAGGGCCGCCACCGGCCAGGACATACCGTCCGGCACCAGGTACGTGAGGTCGGACTGGGCGACGAAGTACTCGCCCATCCCGCCGGGATAGTTGCCACCGCCGATGCGGAGTCGGGGACAGAGGTGGTGGCGGCCGGATCTGCAGAACTCGCAGGCCATGCAGACGCGGCCGGCGAAGACCGCGACCCGCGTGCCGACCGGAGGGCCGGCCACGCCCGCGCCGAGCGCCGCCACCTCGCCGGCGAGTTCGTGGCCCGGACCGATGCCCGGCGCCACGCGGCGCGGGCCATCAATGTGGAAGGCGTGGAGGTCGCTGCCGCAAATGCCGCAGGCGCGGATGCGGACGAGAATATCGCCGGGGCCGGGTTCCGGGACGGCGACATCCTGGATACCGAGGACGTTGTTCTCGACCCAGATCGCGCTGCGTGCGGTAGACGGAATGGCCGCGACGGGAGCTGTCATAGGGGTTAGGCCTCGCCGGTGAGGAAGCGGCGGGGGACCGCGATCATCATCTCGTCGATGGTTTCCTGCTTCACGCCGGCCTTGAGCAGGGCCGGTATGGCGACGTTGCTGACGAAGGTGTAGCGCGTTGGTCCCGGATTCGTGGGCGGCTCGGCGCCGGTGAGAATCGGCGCGGGCGCGTAATCGTGTCCGAGCATGAGGCGATTCGCCCAGCCGCGGTCGATGAGCGCTTTCACGGTCGTATTGCGCTGTTCCCAGTTGGGCCGCCCGGGCGCGCCGGGGTAGCGGTCCATCGAGAGATAGACGCCCGTCTGGAGGAGCGATTCGAGGTAGCCGACATCGGTGGTATCGGCACTGTGGCCGATGGCGATGCGGTCCATGGGAGCGCCTTCCTCGCGGAAGATCTCGACCTGGCGCGTGCCAACTTCCTCGGGCGCCCAGTGGTGCGTGCTGATAGGGCAGCCGGTGCGCTTGCAGGCCCGCGCCGCGCCCCGAAGGATGCGTTCGCCTTCGGCCGTGACGCCGCCCATGTCGTTCGCGACCTTGATCGCGCCCGCCTTGATGCCGCTGTCGCCGATACCGACCTCGATCTCGCGCACAAAGATGTCCGCGATCTCATCGAAGTCGCGCGTCCAGAAAGAGCGGGGGACATCGCGCCAGATGCCGGTGGCGGCCACGATGTGAAGCCCGGAGGCGCGGGAAACGTCGCGCACGAACTCAACGTCGCGGCCCAGGTCGGGCGTCGTGAGGTCGATGATCGTGCCAATGCCGCCGGCCTTCGCCTCGCTCAGTTCGCGGACGGACTGGGCGCGGGTGGCGGGCCAATCGAACCGCCAGGGATAGTGGTGGTTGTCCTCGCCCATGCCAACGAGCACATGTTCGTGGCTGAGCGTTACGCCCAACTCCTTCGCATCGATGGGGCCGAGGACGGTTTCGACGGTTACCATGGGGCGCCTCCGGTGGGTGGGCGGATTCTACGCCAACGGGCTGGAGGGCCGGAGGGTCACCAGTGTTTGCGCCGCTCGGCCCTCCCGAACGGCGAACCAGCCGTTAATGATGGCGGTCGAGAGTGTGCGCTGTGGAAATCGTGACACGCATCGGCGCCGTGGCGTTCCGGCTGAAGGGCGCGGCGAAAGCGACCCTGCCGTGGCTGGAGTTGAAGCCGCTGCCGCTACCCAACGGCGAGTTCCTCGTCGCGAGCATGGGTGACGGCGCGATAACTTACGTGATCGTGGACCATCGCTCCGAGCCGGGTATTGCGCCAGCCAGCGTGGAGTTCTGGGAACCCGTCGGCGTCTGCGAGGGCGGGCTGGCCGGGCTGTTCGCGCTTTGCGACCCGGCGGAGCCGGCCGCGGCGGCCACCTCGGTTGGGTCGCTGGAGGCACTCCGCACGCTCTGTACGACCGGACGCTTCCCTGATGCCGGGCTTAGTGGCGCCTACCCGCGCCCTTGTCCCTCCTGCCTATAATCCCCGCCCATGCGGACAGTTCAGCAGTTCGAAGGATTCGTCTCCGCTGCGGAAGCCGTGGCGATGCCGTACCGCTACGTCTCCTTCCCCGTCCCTCTCGGCTGTACGCGCATCGATGTCTCCTACCAGTTCGCGCCGGTAGTCAGCGGCGAAGGCCCGTGCACGGTGGATATCGGCCTCTTCGATATCCGTGGCACCGAGCCATTCACCGGCGGGTTTCGCGGTTGGAGCGGCGCCGACCGGCGCATGTTCTCAGTCGGCCGCGACGCGGCGACGCCGGGCTACGTGGCCGGCCCGCTGCCGTCGGGCAGTTGGAGTGTCATCCTCGGCGCGTACGAAGTGCCGCCGGGCGGCGTGCGCTGGTGGGTCACGGTCGAAG
>JBGOVF010000443.1:0-3011 GCA_041477975.1 Tepidiformaceae bacterium | reverse complement strand
TACAGCCCGTTCGAAGGCGCCATCGGCGTTGGGCTCGCTGGCGGCCTCTGGGTCGCCGTCGTCCAGATGACCGTCGGCCTGGTCGTCGCCCGCCAGCCCGAGTACGCCGCCCTCCAGCTCAGCGGCGTCGTCCGCCTGGTCAGCGTTACCTTCGCCGTGCCCGCCTTCATCCTCGGCCTTCCGTCTCGCCTCGCCGCCCGCTCCTTCCGCATAGTCGCGCCCGATTTCGAATCCGACATCCTCTCGCTCGTCGAACGGGAAGAAGCCGCGGGCGGGGTCGAGGAGCAGGAGCGCCGCATGATCCGCGGCATCATCGCCCTGGAGGACAAAGCCGCTCGCGAAATCATGGTCCCCCGCATCGATGTCGCGGCGTCCGATATCGAAGATTCGATCATGGACGTCGCCAACATCGTGAACGAACGCGGCTTCAGCCGCGTGCCCGTCTATCGCGAGAACATCGACGACATCGTCGGCATCGTCTACGCCAAGGACCTCCTCCGGGCAGTCTGCAACGGTGGCACCGACCGGAAGCTCGCGGAGCTCCTCCGCGAGCCGGTGTTCATCCCCGAATCGAAGCGCCTCGACCAACTGCTCACGGAGATGCAGGCCACCCGCACCCACATGGCCATCGTCGTCGACGAGTACGGCGGCACCGCCGGTCTCGTCACCATCGAAGACCTGCTCGAAGAGATCGTGGGCGAAATCGAAGACGAATACGACGTCGCTCGCCCGCCCATGGAAGTGATCTCAGACGACGAGGTCGTCCTCGATGCGGGCACCGGGACCGACATCCTCAAGCAACTCTTCGACTACGACGTGGAGTCGGACGACTACGACACCGTCGGCGGCTTCCTCATCCATCGCCTCGGCCGCCTCCCTACGGTCGGGGACGAAGTGCACGTCGACGGCCTCACTCTGCGCGTGCTCAGCATGTCCGGCCGCCGCGTTCGTCGCCTGCGGGTCGCCCGTCAGCATCGCGAAGAGCCCGAGAACGCCGCAGCCCGCTAAAGCGCCCGCCGCGAGCGCCTGCTAAAGTTCGGCACCTATGGAAGGCCACGCGGAACTGCCGTACTGGCTGGCGCTCCGCCGAGCGGGTCTCGGCAGCACCAACTTCGCACTCCTCCTCGCCCGTTTCGGCTCCATCTCCGAAGCCTGGGCGGCCCCACCGAGAGCCATCTCCGCGGCGGGCCTCGAGACCAAGTACGCCAACGCAGTCGGCAAAGCCCGCTCCTCCTTCGATGCTGACGCCGAGCTCCGCACCCTCGAACGCCTCGACGCTCGCGCCTACACCTGGCTCGATGCCGACTTCCCCGCCAACCTCCGCGACATCCCCCAGAGCCCGCCGGTCATCTTCGTCCGCGGCAGCCTCGGCCCGCACTTCGACCAGGCCGTCGCCGTTGTCGGCACACGCCACGTCACGCCCTATGGCCGCCAGGCCTGCGAGCACTTTTGCAGCGCCCTCGCCGCGGCGGGAGTCGCAATCATCAGCGGTCTGGCCCGCGGGGTGGATGGCATCGCCCACCGCGTTGCACTCGAAAACGGCGCGCCCACCGTCGCTGTCCTCGCCGGCGGCATCGATCAGGTCTACCCCCGCGAAAACGCCGGCCTCGCAGAGCGCATCCTCGAACACGGCTGCCTCGTCACCGAATACCCCGTCGGTGTCCCCTCCCGCCGCGACTACTTTCCGCGCCGCAACCGCATCCTCTCCGGCCTGGCCCGCGCCACGCTCATCGTCGAAGCCGGCGAAGGCAGCGGCGCACTTCACACCGCCAACTGGGCGTTCGAACAGGGCCGCGACGTTTTCGCCATCCCCGGCAGCATCTTCTCCCGCCAGAGCCAGGGCACGAATCAGCTAATCCGTGAAAACACGGCCAAGCTCGTTGCCACACCGGGCCAACTCTGCGAAGAGCTCAACCTCATTAGTGCCGTCGCCTCTCCGGCCGCCCTCCACGCATCAACACCCAACAGCCTCCCTGCCAAATCGCCGCCGGGCCCGCCTCCCGCCCAGTTCCCGCTCCTCCGCTGGCTCGGCGAAGCCCCGCGCCACATCGATGAGGTCGCTCGCGAATCCGGCCTTCCCATCGCCGAGGTCAGCAGCACCCTCCAGATCCTCGAACTCCAGGGTCTGGTCCGCCAGCACGGCCCCATGATGTACTCCCGCGCCTGACCCTCGCGCACGCGCCCCTGCCGTTCGGAGAACGGCATCCCTCTGGACACATTCGCCAACCGGTCTCTACTCTCGTTACACATGCCGGGCTGCCCCCGGCGAAGGTAGAACTCACTTTGGCAACTGTAACCACTCGAAAGCCAGCGGCCCGGGCGAAGGGCGGCGCTCCCCGCCGCGCCGCCCCACGGCGTCCGGCGCCCGCGGCTGGCAATGGCCCGAACGGCGCCGCACCCCACTCGGGCAAGGCCCGTAACCTGGTAATCGTCGAATCCCCGACCAAGGCCCGGACCGTCAGCTCCATCCTCGGCGACGACTACCGCGTTATCGCCTCGGTCGGCCATGTCCGCGACCTCCCGCCCTACGGCTACGGCGTCGAGAACATCGAGCAGATGGACTTCACGCCCAGGTACGTCGTCGTCAAGGACAAGAAGCGCGGCGTCGACAAGGGCGATGTCATCTCCGAAATCGCCGCCGCGGCAAAGAGCGCCGAACGCGTCTACCTCTCCACCGACCCCGACCGTGAGGGCGAGGCCATCGCCTGGCATATCCGCGAAGCCGCCGGCATCCCGGAGGCGAAGACCACCCGCGTCGTCTTCCACGAGATCACGAAGCCCGCCATCGAGCAGGCCTTCCGCGACGCCGCCAGCCCGAACGGCAACGCCTCCCATGGTCGCGGCAGCAGCGGCCTCGATATGCACCTGGTCGATGCCCAGCAGGCCCGCCGCGTCCTCGATCGCCTCATCGGCTTCCCGCTTACCTGGTTCGTCCAGGGCAAGGTCAGCAAGAGCGCCAGCGCAGGCCGCGTCCAGAGCGTGGCCCTCCGCCTCATCGTCGAACGCGAGCG
>JBGOVF010000072.1:0-8577 GCA_041477975.1 Tepidiformaceae bacterium | reverse complement strand
TCGCGCCACCCACCCCTTGGCGCTCCGCGCCAACGGCCCCACCCTCGCACCATGGCCACCATCCGCCCGCCGCACCTCGGCCCCAGTCCTCAGCACTCAGTCCTCGGCACTCGGGCAGCGCCGGGCAGCAGCCAGGCGCACCCCCGAACGTCGAACGCGCACGTTAACGCGCATCGAACGCGTACAGAACGCGTAGAAACGCGTAGTAACGTGAAAAAAAATCGCGCTACGCGTTACCTCGGGCCCGCGCTTCCGGCGCACCGCTCTCGTTTCCGGCACTCGGACACTCCGGAACGACCCGAGAACAACGCCCCAACGGCCCTAGGACGACCCGAGAACGAGACTCGAAAGAATGCCTGAACGACGCCCGTCCCCGAACCTGCACCACTCGTTCAACGAGTCAAAAACGGAAGCCAATCCCCCTTCCACCGTGCGGGAGCGGGCGATGAGCGAGCGCACCTCGAGCGCACACACAAAGCAAGCGCTCGCGTGCGCTCACAAGCGCTCCAGAAGCAAAATACAAACTTCCCCGCAGCGCAGCGCCGCCACGCGCCCCCGCGCCCTGGCCTGCCGGCCCCGGACACCCGCGCCGGCGCGCATAGTAGCGGCTGGCAGCAGCCAGCCGAGCTGTCTCCCCTTTCGAATCTGCGCACACTCCTTCTCACTCCTTCAAGCAGTCAAAACGCACTTTCGCCGGCGCCGCTGCGCGGCACACCGCTCTCTCACGGTCGCGCTCGGCTCGGCTCGTGTTACCCCGGTACTCCGGCACTCCCAACCCTCTTGGCGGCCCTTGGCCACCTTGGCGCCTTGGCGGTGAAAAACTCCGGTCGCCGCGCGCTCAGGGTGGCTCTCCAGTGAACTCGGGGTATCAGGGTGTTCCCGCCATGATTTCCCTCACTCGATCGGGGTTTCCCCCTAGTGAAGAGCGAGTGAATAGCCGTCGATGATCTTGACAGCTAACCACGGCGTCGAATCCGCCGGCTGGCCGGGAGAGAGAACATGAACGTCACGCACATTCGCACCTGTCAGCACTGTGGCTCGCCCTACGATTGGCGCCGTTCACCCAGTTCATCGTTGAAGATGACCTACTGCGGGTCGCTCTGCGAAAAGGCCGGCCTCGGCTTCACGATCGAATCGCTCCTCGGCGAACACACCATCGTCCGTTCCGCCTGGAGGCAGTTAATGGCTGCCTGACGGCCAACCGTGAGCCGCTTCATACAACCTTCGTGGTTGCTGTGGGAAGCTCACCGTCCGGATCCGTCTAAAGGGGGAGAAGCAGTGCTACCCGGGAGGGACGAACCGTCCCAGGAGCCCGGATACGCTGCAAGCACAGGGCCAAAGGCCCGAGGGAGACGACGATGGAAACGCAACTCAACCTGAACTTCGACCCGCGACACATCCGCGAGTGCGCCCACTGCGGCCTGCGCTACGATTGGCGCCGCTCGCCCAGCTCCTCGCTCAAGATGACCTACTGCGGCTCCCTCTGCGAAAAAGCAGATCTCGGCTTCACGATCGAAACGCTGCTTCACGCCGAGCGCGTCCCCCAGCCGCTTGCCGCATAAACGTAACGTCTGGCGTTCGCTTTCGGGCTGGGAACCTTTTACGCTGGTTGTACGTTCTATGTAGAGAACGCAGTTGCACCGCCCGCGTCCCCGCGCAATCGGGGCGTTGCACCGGAGGAAACCATCGAAACGCCACTCGGCCCCGGCCCCGTCGGGATGAACCTCAACAACATCAAGGTCTGCGCTCGCTGCGGCCTCCGCTACGACTGGCGTAAGTCCCCCAGCACCACCCTGAAGATGACCTACTGCGGCTCGCTCTGCGAAAAGGCCGACCTCGGCTTTACCCTCGAAGCGCTCCTGAAATCCGGCCCGAAGGCGGCCGAAAGCCGCGAAACGGCTACTCCCGCGGTCTAGCGGCCATCCATCGTCCGTACCGAAGAAGCCGCCCCCGGGCGGCTTCTTCGTGTCGCTGGCGCAGGCTCACTTCACAAGCGGCGTGTCGTCCCGGTTCGCCCATTCGCGCATCGAGCCGTCGTAGACGCGCACGCCTTCGTAGCCGAGCAGCGTCAGCACGAACGCCGCGTGCGCCGCCCGGATACCTCCCTGGCAATACGTGATGATGGGCTTGTCGCGCGTGAACCCCGCCTCGTCGACAAGCGCCTGCAGTTTCTCGGGCGGCAGGAACCTCCGCATGTCGTCCGTCTCGACGAACCGCAGCCACTCGAGGTGCTTCGCGTTCGGCACGCGCCCGGACCGCTTGTTCCCGCGGTCGTTCGTCCCTTCCCATTCCCCGTCGGTGCGCGAATCCAGCACCTGGCAGGCGGGGTCGGCGTGCTTCTCCTTCAGGAAGTCCGCGGTGGCGTAGATCGAGGCATCTGGCCTCGCCGTGAACGTCGCTGGCGGGGCCTTGCTCGCGTGGAACGTCACCGGCCGTTGCTCGGTGAGCCAGCGGTGCCAGCCGCCGTTGAGCACCTTGGCGTTCGTGTGGCCGTAGTACCGCAACACCCACCAGAGTCGCGCCGCCACCAGCGCGTTGTTGTCGTCGTACGTGACGACCGTCGTGTCCGGCCCAACGCCCAGCTTGCCCATCAGCTCTTCGAACTGCTTCGGGGGCATCACCAGCACGCCATGATCGCTGCCAGCCGGGTCGTTTTCCTTGATGTAGAAGTGCGCCGGTAGTTGCAGCGCGCCGGGGATGTGCGCCCGCCGGTACGCCTCCACTGTCGCGCAATCGATGATTCGTACGTTCGGGTCGTTCGCGTGTTCGGCGAGCCAGTCGGGCTCGGCCAGCAGTTCGGGGTGGGTGTACGGCATCGTGCGCAGCCTCCGGGACGGATTCCCGGAGTGTAGCCGAACACGGGTCGCTAGAGATTCGCCTTGAAGTACTCGGCGACGCGCCGCTCCTGGTACTCGAGCCCCTTCGCGTCCCGCGGCATGTGCCGCTCTTCCGGAAACACCACCAGGTCGTAGTCCTTCCCCGCTTCGGTGAGCGCAACAATCAGGCGCGCCGTATGGCGGAAGTGCACGTTCTCGTCGGTCATCCCGTGGACCAGCAGCAGCTTCCCTCTGAGTTTCGCAGCGTGCGTGAGCACTGAACTGTCGTGGTAGCCCTCGGGGTTCGATTGCGGCGTTCCCATGTAGCGTTCGGTGTACCCGGTGTCGTACCCGTCCCAGTCCGTCACGGGCGCACCCGCTACGCCCGTCTTGAACACGTCCGGCGCCTTCATCATCGCCATGCAGGTCATGTAGCCGCCGTAACTCCAGCCGTACATGCCGACGCGGCTCGCATCCACGTACGGCAACTTTGCCAGCGCGCGCACTCCCGCCACCTGGTCGTCCACCTCTACAGTCCCCATGCGGTCGGCGATCGTAGCTTCGAACGCCAGCCCACGATTCGCGCTACCGCGGTTATCGAGCTTGAAGACGACGTACCCTTGCTGCGCGAAATACTGCGCGCGCAGGTCCACCGTCATCGACCAATCGTCCGCCACGCGCTGGGCGTGCGGCCCGCCGTATACCGAAACGATGACCGGGTACCGCTGCCCTGCCTTGAGCGCAGGCGGCCGGTAAATCGCCCCGTGCAGCCGCACACCGTCGCCAACCGTCATCTCCATGAACTCAGGCGGCTCCAGGCCGAGCTTCGACGCTGCCGCGCCCTCGTTCACGAACAACTCCGCTGCCACGCTCCCATCGACGTTCCGCAGCACCACCCGAGGCCCGTGTTCGCGAGAACTCCAGTGGTCGATGAACCGCTTCCCATCCTTCGCGACCACGGCGCCGTGGTAGCCAGGCTCGTCCGTGAGCTTCCGGATCTCTCCCCCGTCGAGCGAGACCGCGTAGAGGTGCCGTTCGAGCACGGAGTCGCGGGTCCCCGTGAAGAACACGATCCGCGACGCTTCGTCCACCCCCACGACTCCAGTAACTACCCACTCCCCGCCCGTAACGGCTCGTAGTTCCAACCCCGCCTGGTCGCGCAGGTAGATGTGCCGGTAGCCGCTCTGCTCGCTCGTCCAGACGAACCCGCCTGATTCGAGGAAGCGCGTGTCGCCGTTCAGGTTGATCCACGGCTCCGCGTGTTCTCGCAGCAGCGCCGTCGAAGCCCCGGCCTCATCAAAGGCCAGCAGCGTCAACGTTCGCTGGTCGCGCGAAAGTAACTGCGCGGTCAACACCCCATCGGGACGCCAGCCCACGCGGGCGACGTAGATGTCCTGCTCCGGGCCGAGGTCCATCCAGGTGGTCGTGTCCGTGGCCAGTTCCACGACGCCGAGGCGAAGAACCGCGTTCGCCGCCCCCGCCAGCGGGTAACGATGGTGCTCCGCCTCAACGTCGTTCTTGCCCTGGTGGACGATCGCGTAATCGGGGATGTGGCGGCTGTCGGCCTGGATGTAGGCAATGCGGCTTCCGTCGGGGCTCCACCAGAAGCCGCGATCCTGGTCCAGCTCCTCCTGCGCGATGAACTCCGCGAGCCCGTTCGTCAGGCCGTCCTCCGCGCCGGTCGTCAGCTTCCTGGGCTCGCCTCCCGCAATCGGACAAACCCAGAGCTCGCCGCCGCGCACAAATCCAACCTGCGTGCCATCGCGACTGAACTGCGGGTCAATAGCTCCCTCGGTCCCGTTCAGTTCGCGCAGCGGCGCGTCTCCGACAGCGACGTACAGCCGCCCGCCGCCGGGGACCAGCAGCACCGGTTGAGGCGCCTCCGTTGCGAACTGGTAGTCCGTCACCCCCAGTTCGCGAAGGCGCGCACGCTCGCGCCGCAGCTCCTCCTCTCGCGATAGCTCGCGCTCGTCAGTCGAAGCCGGCGGCGGCCCTGCGAGCACGGCCCGCTCTCCGCTCGCGATGTCGTACCGCCACAGGCTCCGCACGAGGTTCCCTTCCTCGCTGAACAGGTACGTCACTCCCGTTCCGTCCGGCGTGAACGCCACGCGCCCGGGAACAACCATCCCGGGCCGCGGTTGTTGGGCCACGTGCGCCAGCGTTAGCGCCTCGTACGGTCGCGTCACGCCGAGAACGCCTCGCGCCGCAACTCCTCCACCGCCTCGATCGTCTTCGGAATGGCCGCGGTCAACACATCGCTCCCGTCCACCGTGACGAGCACATCGTCCTCGATCCGCATCCCACCGAACTCCAGCATCCCGTCTACCCGCTCCCAGTTCACGTCGTCGCGGTATCGCGCCCGCCTCTCAGGGTCGGTCAGGAGCGCCCGGATGAAGTAGATGCCCGGCTCGATCGTCACCACGTAGCCGGAGGCCAGCGGCAAGTCCGCGCGCAGCCACTTGAGCCCGAACCGGTCGCTCCGTTCGCGGCCGGCGAGGCAGCCACCGGCGTCGTGCGTCGAAAGGCCGAGCATGTGCCCGAGCCCGTGCGGGAAGAAGAGCGCGTGCGCGTCCCGTTCTACCAGCGCCTCTGGGTCGCCGCGGAGAATGCCCAGCTCGACAAGTCCCGCCGCGACCCGCCGGCAAGCGGCCATGTGCAGCTCCTTGAATTCCACACCCGGCCGGACACTCGCAATCGCCACCTCCTGCACGTCAAAGACAAGCTGGTACAGGTCACGCTGCGCGCCTTCGAAGCGCCGGCCCACGGGGAAGACTCGCGTCACATCGCTCGCGTAGCCGCCCATCTCCGCGCCCGCGTCCATAAGGACGATTTCGCCATCCCGCATCTCGCGCGAAGCCGGCGAGAAGTGCAGCACCGACGAGTTGCTGCCTGTCCCCACGATGGACCCGTACGCCGTACGCGAACTGCCAGCCCGGAAGAACTCCGCCTCAACCTCGATCTGCAACTGACGCTCGGTCATTCCCGCTCGGAGGGTCCGCATCGCAAGCGCGTGTCCCGCCCCGGACGCAGCGGCGGCGGCCCTCATCGCCTCAATCTCATCAGGGTTCTTCGCACGCCGCGCTTCCGAAATCTGTTCGCTCAACCGCGCCGAAAGCTCGCGATCGACATCCACCTCGAGCGCGGCCCACGATGCCAACCCGTAGGCGCCGGGCACGCGGAGGATGTCGGGGTTCCCAAGCAGCGCCAGCGGCTCCGCCCTCCGTCGCTCCAGCCAGTCCTGCAACTCAGTGAGCGGACGGAGGGGGAGCCCGGTCTCGTCTGAGAGTCGCTCCCGGTCCTCTCCCTCTCCCACCCACACTCGCTCCTCGAGCGACGCCACCGGAGCGAACAAGACCCAGCCCTCGGCGGGGTCGAAGGCGACCACGGCGCCATTTGCCTGGGCGCCGACGAGGTACACGAACTCCGGGTGCGCGTGGTACTCGTGGAACTGGTCGGTCCCGGCAACTGGAACCGGCTGCCCCGCCGGCGCCAGGACCACGCCCTGGCCGATGTCCCAGCGCTTCGCGAGCGAGGCGCGGCGGTCACGAAGCTGGCTGGCGCTCATGGGTCGGAGTCTACGCGACCGTTCGCCCCGGGGCCTCGCTAGGCGTACCGCGCCGCGGCCGCCTTCAGCGATGCCGCAACCTCGTCGCGCAGCACCGCCGGCTCGACCACCACCGCCGCCTCGCCCCAGCCGCGAACCCAGGGCACGAACTCCAGCAGGCTTGGCAGGCTCACCTTCAGCCGCACCCCTCCGTCCGCAAGCGGCTCGAGCTGCTGCGAGGGGTGCCAGTACGTCTCCGCGATCCGCGTGGCCACGTCCGGCGTGAAGTCGATCGTGACGTCGTAGTTCTCGTCGCTGAACACCACGCCGCCCCAGCTTCGCCGCAACTGCTCCGCGATCTCGTCCACGTTCGGCGGCGTGAACTGCCGCTCAGTCAATTCGGCTGTCTGGATGCGGTCCAGCTTGAACACGCGCACCTCGCCGTGCGCCGCGCTGAACCCGGCCACGTACGTGCCGCTCTGGGTGTGGTCGAGGAGATACGGTTCGAGTTCGGTCATCCGGGCGGACCTCGCGTGCTGCGAGCGATACGCCATCGTCACCGCCCGTGAGGACGTCCAGGCCTCCGTCATCGTCCGCAGCACGTTGATGTACCGCTCGTTCACGGGGCGTTCGCGGAACTCAGCCACCGTCCGCTCCATGTGCGCCGCCAGCAGCAGCGGCAGCGTGTCGGCAATCTTCTGCAGGGCCGAAATCCCGTCCGGGTCTCGCTCATCGGCGAAGCGCATGTAGAGCCGCGTGGCGAAGTGCACCGCCCGGGCCTCCTGCAGCGTCAGCCGCACCGGCGCGAGCGGCAGATGGCCTCCGGCCATCACGCTGTAGCGCCGCTTCTCGTAAACGAGCGGGAGGCCGAGTTCGCTTTCGAGCGCCGCTATGTCGCGCTGGATCGTTCGCTGGCTGTAATTCAGCTCCCGCGCCAGCTCCGAGGCGCTCAGGCTGCCGCGCCTCACGAGCAGGTTCGCCATCCGCAACAGCCGCGTGGCCCGCCTGGTCTGTTCGGTCATAGCCGCTCATCTCCAGTTGAGATTCGAAGGCTCCGCCCTCGTGTTATGGCACGCTACGGGCAGATTACGACAGATCTTGTCGCGAACTGGCCGGAGTATTGTGAATATTACGTCGCTCCATTCCCGGCGGCGAGGCAGGACGCAACCTCTGCCCTCCCGTAGGATCACAACCCATGGCAGAAACCCGCGACTTCGGGCCGCTCATTCACATCTCCGCCGAGGCCATCGGCCAGCCTGGCCAGCGCCGCTTCCGTCTTCGTGCCCTCAATGGTGACGGCGAGTACGCCTCCCTCTGGGTCGAAAAAGAACAGCTCACCGCCCTCGGCGACGCCATCGATTCAGTGCTCAAGGACCAGTCCTACGAATACCAGCGCCTTCCGTTGGACGATGCCGGACTCGAGCCAGTCCTTCCCCTGGATGCGGCGGTTGAGATGCGCATCGCGCAGCTCTCGATGGGGGTCGATGGCGACTCGCACCAGATCGTCCTCATCGGAGCCGATGGCCCGGATACCGACGCGGACCAGTCCTCGATCACGATGAAAGTCGATTTCCGTCGCGGCTACGAACTGCGGCGCCAGATCGCTGACGTCGTCGCAGCCGGGCGGCCGCCATGCCCCCTCTGCACAGCACCTATGGACCCGGCCGGACACGTCTGTGTTCGCACCAACGGCCACCATCCCCATTAACCGGCCGGGCGGTCAGTCCCGGAGGGTCGGTGCGGGTGTGGGCGGCACCGATGTCGCGGTCGCCGAGCGCGGCGGCGCCGTCGGGCTTGATACCGGCGTCGCGGTCGCCACCGCCGGGGCCCGAGTCGGAGGAGTAGTCGGAGTGGGTGTCGGCAGGTCTCCGGCCGGCGTTTCGTCCACAGAGCCGGGCGGTGGCGGCGTGTAGGGCGGCATCGGTGGTAGATCTTCTGCCTTCGCTGTGAAGCTGAGCTTGCTGCTCGGCCCGACCACCTCGATGAATGTGGACCCCCGTTCGAACGCGATTTCGCGTCCGTCGCTCGCGTAGAGTCGTGTCCGGGCCGTGCGATCGGCCTTCTTCCAGACAGCCTGTATCGCCTTGCCGTCCATGAAAACCGTGGCCTTGCCGCTGCCGAGCTGGTCCAGCAACACGTGGCCGGAATCGTCAACCACCTGAAGAAGCGTTTCCATCACCACGACGGTGGTGAAGTGCAGTTGCTGACTGCTGACTG
>JBGOVF010000239.1:0-4571 GCA_041477975.1 Tepidiformaceae bacterium | reverse complement strand
CGTTCTACGAACTCACGCCCGCGCCGGGCGACGATTGCGTGCGATCCCGCGAATTGCGGCGAGGAGAAGAGTCGCAGCGTCTTCTGGCGGGGCATGCCGATGAGCGCGTACTCCTCGATGAAGCAGCGCGCCATCACCTCGTCCGCATCTGTCCCCGGCGCTACGGGGTAGCGCATCGCCACGAACTCGTAGGGGTCGTCGGCTTCGAATTCTTTCTCTGTCATCTCACGCCTGCCGAATCCGGTTGAAGCTGCCGCCGATGTAGCGCCTCATCAGCTGATCCTCGCCGCCGGGGGCCATGCCGGTGGCGCCCGGCGCCCAGACGCCCTGGCCGCCGATGCCGCCGGCTTCTGCCTTAGTGATCTTCACCAGCGTTTCCTTGGGAACGGTGTTGATGGCGTGGTTGTCCGCTTCGCCACCGAAGATGAACGCCTGGGCGACCTTGGCCTTGTGGAAGAGCGTGTCCGTCTGGTGCATCGGCATTGCCCAGTCCCTCGTCACGCTCTGGTGCGAGCCGAAGCGGAAGTTGGACTGGTAGCCGGTGTCGGCGGAAACAGCGCGGCCATCGGCGCGCGTGGTGTGCGCCTTCACTGTCCGCTCCGTGGCGATGAAGTTGCCGTGCTTGGTCATGACCGTGCCCCTGGGATAGGCGGGGTTGTACTTCACGCGCAGCATCAGGCGCGCGACCTTGTAACGCGGGTCGTCTTTCGTCCAGCCGATAAACGGGCGGTCGGCGGGGTTCGCGTCCACCCAGACGTAGTCGCCATCGGCCAGGTCGAGCGCGCGGGCGTCGTCCGGGTTCATGTGGAGTTGCTGGTCGCCGACGCTCGGGAGGCGCTTGTCCGCCCGGTAGGGGTCCGAGAAGTTGCTCGCCCAGAGCGTCATCCAGTCGGTCACCGCCCAGGACGAGTGCACCGTGTGGCGCGTTTTCGGTGTCAGGAAGTAGAAGTTATACCCGGCCTCCCAGAGCGGGTTCTTCGTGTTCTTCGCTTCGGCCCAGGGGAGGCGGATGTTGCGCACGGTGCGCCGCTCGGGATCCATGTCGTCCCGCGGAATGCCGAAATCGTTGGGTCGGATGAGCGGGTTGGAGCTAACGATGACGTTCGGCAGGTAGGGCGTCGCCTCGGGCCCTTCGCGGTGGACGATGAAGTTCTCGCCATACTCGATCGCTTCGGGGATGTCGCAGTAGGAATTCATCAGCCCGGTGTCCGTGTGGAACGGGATGTTGTCGTGAATCTGCTCCCAGTACGGGATGCGAGGGTACGTGCGGAAGAGCATGAGGGCGGCGCCCGGCTCCCCGTACTTGCCCTTGAGGATGTCGTCGACGGTGTAGCCGCTGGTGGTGCCCGACGAGTCCAGCAACCGCTGCATGTAGACTTCGGTGCGGCCTTCGAGGGCGAACTTCCAGTAGTCAGCAAAGCGCTGGTCGCCGGTCAGGTCGGCGAGCGCCTTCGCCACGCCGGCCATGATGCTGATGTCGTCCTTCGTATCGAACATCGGCTTCACGCCGCCCTTCCAGATCTGGAGGAACGGGTTCTGGCACGATGCCGTGATTTCCACCTGCTGCGATTCGAGCCAGGAGTTCGCCGGCAGGATGAAGTCGGAGTACTCGCAGGAGGCGGTCATCTCGATGTCCTGCGTGACGATCATGTCGATCTTCGGGAGGACGTTGAAGATGACGCCGTAGGCCCACTTCGCGTTGTTGATCAGGTTGACGTTCGTCGTCCAGATCACCTTGGTCGGCGAAGGCATGTGCGACTGCCCGGTGAATACCTTCCGCCCGGCCTTCGGCGTATCGACGATGAGGGCCTGGTCGCCGTGGTCCCAGTAGGCGGGCTCCTCATCTTTGGTGTAGGCATGCGCCTTGATGGCCTTGCCTTTGACCGTGGGGTCGAGGTTCATGTCGAACGGGTCTTCGGCGACCCAGCCCTTGAAGCCCGGCCCGGTTTCGGGAGTGCCCTGGAAGAGTGCGGCCTTGTAGTTGCCGGCCCATGAATAGACGCCGGCGCCCGGCTTCCCAATGTTCCCCGTCAGCATGAGCGGGAGGTGGACCGCGCGGTTGTGAAGGGTCGCGTGGAACCAGTGGTTGATGCCTTCACCGACGTGGATGGCGGCCGGCTTGATCGTGGCCAGGTCGTTGGCGAGGCGTTCGATCAGCTCGGCCGGAGAATGGCTGATCTCGGAGACGGTCTTCAGGTCGTAGTCCTGGAGGTGTTGGCGGTAGGCCTGCCAGAGCGTCAGCACTTCCACCTGCTTGCCATTCAGCAACGTGAGAGTGGCCTTGTACTCGAGGTCCGGGTCAATCTTCTTCTCGGCCAGCTTCGCGCCCACGTCATCGCGCGTCAGGGCTTTGAGCGATTTCGTCGTCGTGTCGTAGACGACGTAGTCCTGCAGCTTCGCGTACTGCTCTTTCGTAATGCCCTGGACCTTGTAGCTCGGCCCGTCGGGATTCAACGCGGGCTGGTAGCCGGCAATAACGTCACGTGGGTCGAGCCGCTTGAGCGTGTCGCTGCGGAGGATGAGCGGGAAGTCGGTGTACGCCTTCACGAACGGGGCGTCGTAGAGGTTGCGGTCCATCAGGATCTTCGTGACGCCGAGGAAGATGGCAAGGTCGCCCAGGCCGGGCCGCGTCGGGATCCAGTAGTCGGCCTTGGTGGCGGGCGGGCTGTATTCCGGCGTGATCGTCACGATCTTGCCACCGCGCTCCATCATTTCGATGAAGAAGTGGGCGTCCGCCATCTTGTTCTCGACCAGGTTCTTGCCGACGCCGATGTGCAGCTTCGCGTTGCGCATGTCGTTGAAGTCGCAGTCGGGATTCTGGAGGCCGGTTACGTACGGGGTGCCCGGCGCCTGGTCGCCATGCCAGGTGTAGTTGGACCAGTTGCGGCCGCCCTTCGAATCTTCGGGCTTAACGCCGCGGACGTTTACATCGAGCAGGGCCATCATGTTGGAGGCGCGGTACATGCCGTACTTGCCCATGACTCCCAGCAGACCCATGCCGCCGCGAAGCTTGAAGGTGCGCGTACCCGCGCCCTCCATCACGTCGACCATTTCCGGCTGGTAGCCCTCGGCGAGGAGGATCTTCTTGCCTTCCTCGCCCGAATAGCGCTGGGCAACGGCTTTCAGTCCCCTGGCGGCGTAGGAGAATGCCTGGTCCCAGGTGACCTTCGTGAACGTGTCCTGCCCGCGGGCGGCGAACTTGTACTTCTCGCGGGCCGCCTGATCGAGCGGCGGGAAACCCGCATCCGCCCACGCCTTCCAGCCGGCTCGAATCATCGGGCCCTTGAGCCGGTACGGTCCGTAGATGCGCCGCGTGAGGGTCATCCCCTTGTTGCAACCACGCGGGTTCCAGGCCGCCGTCGCATGGTTGCCATAGAGGTCGCCGACGAGCTGGGCGTCGTAGTTCTGCTCGACGCGCATCACCACGCCATTGCGCACGAAGGCGCGCAGGCGGCAGTTGTGCGTGCAGTTGGGAGCGCAGACGAACGTGAAGCTGCTGTCGTACTTGTATTGGTCGCGATAGATCCGCTCCCAGCCACGGTTCGGGTAGACGAGCAACGGATTGTCGATCCCCGGCGCCGCCTGCAGGAACGCCATCTTCCGTTCGACATACAGCGCCGAGCCGGCGGCTACCGCCGCAGTGCCAACTTTCAGGAACCCGCGTCGGTCCATTTCGTACTACGCCTCCATACCCACGGCAGCCGAACAGGGAAGGCACCGTGGTCCAGATTCAGTCATTACGTCCCGCCCATCCGCCACTTCCTCGCCGCATGCCCCGCAGGCCACGCGCTGCCTCGGGCGGCCCGGCGATTCGAACTGGGAAAGAGCCATCTCCACGGGCCGCAGGGCGAACAGCTCACCGTCCGGCCAGGTGCCGTAGGCCTGGCGCTGCAGGCGATGGCGGAAATCGGCGTCCGCCCCGCCACCAACGCGCTCGCGCAAGTCGCCGCGGACGTTCACCCGCACCGCCGCCCCGGTCCACTCGTCGTAAAATGTCGCTGCAACCTTCCCATAGTCGAGGAGCCGGAGGTTCCGCCGGCTCAGGCGGCAACCGGTCACGGCCTGGATTCCATCAAGCGCGCAGCGATCCGTCTCGGCAATCACAACCAGGCGCTTCTGCGTATCTGGCACTGCCAGGGCGAGCTTCGCAGCGCCCGCCATCGCCAGCCGCGTACCGAGCACCAGTCCCGCGCAGCCTCGTCCGCCGTGCAGTTGGATCGCGGCGCGGAGGGCGCGGTCCAGTTCGCGGTTCTCGGGAATGCTCTGGAGGATCTCCGGGAGCGCCGCGCTTGCGCCGGCGGCATCGCCGAACAAGCTCCAACGCGCGATCACCTCTTCGTCCGGGGCGGGCTCGCAAAGGTTCGAAAGGATCGTCGGGTAGGGCTCCGCCGTGTGCGTTTCGAGCAAGACGACGTCCATGCCGTCCGGCACCCGCGCCAGCACTGCGCTGGCTTCTTCGCCGCACGGGTGCAGGGTCAGTTGCACTCGTTCAGCCGTCCGCTGCACCATTGCCGCGGGCCGGCGTGCCCACACCCGTCCCGAAGCTTTTTCCGGCAGGTCCAGCTGATGGT
>JBGOVF010000405.1:0-3219 GCA_041477975.1 Tepidiformaceae bacterium | reverse complement strand
CAGCGCGGACTCGCGATCGGCATCTGGGGCGGCGTTTCCGGGCTCGGCCTGATCGCCGGGCCGATCCTCGGCGGGCTGCTCGTCCACGGCGACCAATGGCGCTGGATCTTCCTCATCAACCTCCCCGTCGGCGTGATCGCGCTGGCGCTCGCAGTGCTGTTCATCCCCGAATCGCGCGATCCGAACGCACCGCGCTACCTCGATTGGCGCGGCCTGGCTGCTCTGTCTTCCGCGCTGTTCCTCATTCTCTTCGCCTTAAACCGGGCGAATGACGAAGGCTGGACCGCGCCACTCATCCTTGGCTGCTTCGCAGTCGGCGCCGCCCTGCTGCCCGTGTTCGCCCTGGTTGAGCGCCGCGTGCGTTACCCACTTGTGGACCTGACGCTCTTCCGCAGCCGTCCGTTTGTGGTCGCCTGTCTTAGCGCCGGCCTCTTTTCCGCCGCGGTCTTCGGCTCGCAGCCGTACACGAGCCTGTTCATGCAGAACTACCTCGGGTTCACGCCGCTCCAGGGTGGGCTTGGATTTCTGCCGGCCACGATCCTGGTCGCGGCGCTCATGCCCGTCTCCGGCATCCTCGGCCAGCGGCTCGGCTCGCGCCTCCGCTTGATCATCATCGCCGGCTCGCTCTCGGTCGGGCTCTCGTTCCTGTATCTGCTGCGTCTCGACACCGCCAGCGGCTACGTCGATGGATTCCTGCCGCCGTTCCTCCTCCGCGGTCTCGGCATCGGCCTGGTGATGTCCGCCACTTCCTTCGCGGTCATGAGTTCGATGCCGGTAACAAAGTCCGGCCTCGCCTCCGGGACGCTGACGATGGCACGCAACATCGGCACGTCCTGCGGCGTCGCGATCTTCGGCGCCGTCTTCCTCCACTCCGTCGATTCGAACCTCCCCTCGGACCTGGCACAGGCAGGAGTCGCGCCCGAACAGGCGGCGGTGGTGACGAGCCGCGCGCACCACCTCGTCCCGGCGTCCAGCGGTCCGGAGCAAGATGCCTCGCGCGAAGCGATCGTCGATGGCTTCCTCGCCGTCTCAGCGGTCGGCCTTGGCATCGCGGCCCTTGCCACCATCTCGGCGGCGTTCATCCGTCCGAAACCCATAGTCGCTTCCGTCACCCCGGGGCCTGTCGTCGTCGCAATCGGCCCGGCGCCAGGAGTAGCCGCCGACTAAGGGCGGCACGCCCGGCGAGATGCGCTCTACACTGGCCGGGTGACCGAACGCCCGCCCGTCCCCGAACCGCTGCTTCGACTCCTCCGCGATGAGGCCGCGACCGGGGCGTGGCTGAAGGGCGTCTTCTCCCACCCCGCCTCGGCCGGCTGGGAGAAGGTGGTTGCCGAGCCCGTCGCACTGGCCCGCGGACCCGCCGTGAAGCTCACGCTGACAACCGATGGCAGGCTACGGACGGACACAGTCGACGTTTCGGTCTGGCCTGACCGGCTCGCGGAACTGCTGGGAGATGGCCCGGCGCACATCAACGTCCTCGGGCGAAGCAACGACTGGCATGCGCGCTTCAGCAAGAGCGGCCGCTGGCTCACGAGCAGAGGCAAGCCGTCGCTCGTCGTATCCCCCGCCGCGCCCCTCCCGGCCCACGACCGCCATCCTCAGCACCCGCTCCCCGTATCGGACCCGGCGGTGCGGCGCCTCTTCATCGAAACCGGGCTCTACAGCCTGAACGGCCAGTTGCGAGGCGAAGCCGCGGGCAAGTATCGCCAGGTGCAGCACTACATCGAACTGTTGCGCCCGCTGACGCTGTGGGATGCTGATTACTCGCCCGAGCGGCCCCTGCGCATCCTCGATGCCGGCTGCGGCAAGGCCTACCTCAGCCTCGCGCTCTACCAGTACGCCATCCTCCGCGGCATCCCGGTCAGCATGCTCGGCATAGACGCCAACCCCGAGGTCGTCGCCACCGTCGAGCGCATCGCCACACGGCTTGGCTGCGAAGGCGCGCGTTTCGAAGCCGCGACCATCGCCGAAGCCACAGCCGCCGCCGGGCCGGTCGACCTCCTCGTCAGCCTTCACGCCTGCGACACCGCCACTGACGAAGCCCTCGCCGCCGGCGTGACACTCCAGGCGCAGGCGATAGTCCTGGCGCCCTGTTGCCACAATGAACTCTTCGCCCAGATCGAGGTCAACCGCCGCTCAGGCGATCTCCCGGCGGCCGAACGCTGGCCCGCTACCTTGGACAGCGGCCTTCTGCTCCATCGCCAGGCCGAAATCGTCACCGACTCCCTGCGCGCGGCGGCCCTCGAAGTGCTCGGCTACCGGGTGGACGTGATGGAGTTCGTTTCGCCGGAAGACTCGGCGCGCAACGTCATGATCAGGGCCGAGCGGCGGCTCGCAGGCCAGGGTGCCAACGCCGCGGCCGCCCGCGGATTCGCGGCCTACCGCGCGTTGGCTAACGAATGGAACGTCAAACCTGCTCTCGAAACGTTGCTCGCCGCCCACTGGCCGCCGCCGGGCGGCTAACAGCCGCGCCGACAACGTTCCGCGGATCGAGTTGCGAGCCCGCGCTACGGCCCGACCTCGAACCCCCACCCAATGACCTGGATCGGCTTCCCGGAAAGGTCGGCCGGATCCCCGACCGAGAAGCCCGCGTTGTGGCGGCCTGACTTGAGCCCTTCCGCCGGGGCATAACAGAGCGTCGCACCCTTCGGCGGATTCGCCGAATCGACCAGGATCGTCAACTTCGGCGTGACTTCCACGCCGTCCACCGCCATCCGGAACCATTGCAGATTCTGCACCGGCGCCTTGAAAGTCGCCGACACGCAGACCCCGTGCGGATTGCCGGGATCGGGAGAGCGCGTCGACGCCTGCGTGACCGTCGAGGCATGCGCAGGCTTGATCGCCGTGATGTTGCCATCAATCGCGGGCGCCGGGCCGAACACGGAGGACGTCCCCGCTGGAGTCGCGGTGCCCTTGATGGCAGCCGTCGCGGTCAGCGCGGCGGAGTTCGAGCCCGGAGTGACGTTCGCGATCGTCGAGTTCGTGTCGCCCCTGCAGGCGAAAAAGGTGGCTCCCACGAGGCCGAGGACGGCGACGCCAAGGATCGTTCGAAGGTTCATGCTGCACTGCCGAGGCTAGCATCGGCCGTTCTCATGGGCCAGAGCGTCAACTGCACCTTGGCTTTACGCCGCCTGCCGCTCCAGCCTGAGCGAAACCTTCCATGGAGTGACCGATGGAACCGAACGAACCCACCCCGCCGACCGCGCCGAACCCGGAACT
>JBGOVF010000023.1:0-12728 GCA_041477975.1 Tepidiformaceae bacterium | reverse complement strand
GGGTCGTTAATCGACAGTTGTTGTGGGATGGAGCCGTTCCAGTTCGCCGCCAGGATCGGGAAGAAGGCGCCAACCGAGAACATGAGCATGGTGGCGATGTGCAGGCGGGAGCGCGACAGCGCGGCGAACGGGAGGTACCAGACCTGGTACCAGGCCAGGTAGCCCGGCGAGCAGGCGAAAAGGAAGAGGAACATCGCGAGGGCGACGGCGCGGATGAAGTCCTCGGCAGTCTCCAGAGGGTGTTGCGTCACGATGACCGCCGCGATGCCCAGGTAGAGGAAGTAGCCGATGGCGACGAGATGGCGGTTAGCGTCGCCGCCCGTGTTGAGGGCGTCGGCGAGCACACCCCACGGGGTCGTCAGGGCGATTGCACCGGCGGGACCCAGCGTGCCGTTGACGTATGGGAGGTGGCGGGTGGCGAAGAGCGTGACTGCGATGCCGCCGAAGAGGATGGTCGCGGCGGCAATGGCGAATCGGAAGCGTGGGAAGAGCCAGGCGGCCACGACGGGGGATGTGAGCGCGAGGCCAAACTTGGAGAGCGCTGAAGCGCCGGCCGAGGCGAGGCCGATGCCGCGGTCGCGCCAGCCGGGCCGCGTGAGGAAGAAGAGCGCAAGCATGCCGAAGAAGGCCATGATGGTGTCGTTATGCCCATCGCCGGGGTACTGCCAGATCATCAGCGGGTTGAGGCCGATGAGCCCGGCGACAAGAGCCGGATTCTGGCCCAGGCGTCGAGCGATGAAGCCCGCGAACAGCGCGGTGAGCACGAGGAACGTGGCGGCCACCACCTTTTGCCCCACAAGGTTCGCCCGGAAGCTGTCACCCACAAAAGGAATCGGCGCGCCGCCGATGATGTAGGCGACAGGTCCATAGCCGCTCGGGTTGTCGCGGTAGGTGCGCACTTCATTGGCCACGGGGTCGTCGATTTTGCCGGGTGCACCGCGGAAGTTGGTTGGGTTTTTGTGGTGCAGCCAGAAGGTCCGGACGTCGACCGCGAGGTGGACGGCATCGGGGGAGGTGAGGGGCATGGCGGGCATAATCGAGAGACAGGCGAGGACGGTTGCGGCGATGGTTGCCGCAAAGCTGTGGCGGAACCCTTTGTGGAGGGCCCACAGACAGGCTCCATAGGCGGCCGTTGCCCCCGCGAGCAGGAACGCCGTGTCGAAGAAATCGCGGATGCCGGCCGTGAGCACGCGCGAGATGCCGCCGCGCGCGACGATGTCGATGTCGTTGTTGATTGAGACGCGGAGGGCGATGCCAAAGAACCAGATGGCGCAGAGGACCGCCACGCCGCCGAGGAAGATCGCCATGCGCTGGCGTTCCTGAGGCGGGATCGATGGCGCCTTGTTAATCGGGGCGGGCGGCATGGTCCTCCTTCCGTAGCACGCGAGGTGCTTCCTCCCAAACGTGGAGTTGCGCGGTGAGTAGAGCCCACACGCCGATCGGGAACCAGAGTAGACTCAAGAATCCCTGGCGGATGCCGAGGACGAAGCCCTCTCGACTGAACGGCAGTAGCTTCTCCCGGACGCCAATGAGTAACGGTAAGAGCCATTCCCCGCTTAGTGCCAGCGCCACGGGCGCGAGCGGCAGCCCGAGGGAGGATTTCCACAGTGAGAGAAGGAACGAGATGCTCACTGTGGTGCGGGTGAGCACCCGGGTTGGCACGAGCATGTAGAGGGCAATATCGAGTGCTCGCAGGTCTCCCAGCAGGCCGCGCCGGGCCATCGCGGGCCAGCGGTGGCGGATGACACCGACATGTCCGCGCACCCAGCGCAGTCTCTGCCGGACGGAGGCCGTCAGTTGGTGGGGTTCACCGACGTGGACGGACGCGGCGGAGACGAACGAGACGCTGTGGCCCATCGAATAGAGGCGCGCCGTGATCTCCAGGTCCTCGGTGAGCGTCCGCGCATCGAGCAGCGTCTCCGAGAGGAGGGGCTGGCGAATGAAGAATCCGCAGCCGCTGATGGTTGTGCCCAGGCCGAGAGCTTCACGCGGGCGCCACCAGAAGATGTTCCGTGCACGGCGGCCGAGCCCGTAGCTTGCCGACAGCCATTCGGTGGGCTCGCGCGGGCGTGTTTCAATCTGGATGCAATCCTTGCCGCGGGTGCGTCCGGCGAGACGGCTGAGCATGTACGGCATGACGTGGGCGTCCGCATCGAAGACGCCGATGTAGTCGAAACCGGGGCCGAGAGCGTGGGCCCCGGCGCGGATGACCTGAGCCTTGCCCGGCTTCTCGGTGCGCAATTCGATGACTCGCCCGCCTGCCGCCCGGGCGATCTCGGCGGTGTTGTCCGTGCAGTTGTGTGCGACTACCACGACGCTGAAGAGATCCCGGGGGTAGTCCTGCGCGAGGAGGTCGCGGACGATCTCAGCGACCACGGGACGCTCGTTTCGAGCACAGACGACGAGGCCGAAGCGGGGCTTCAGGGTGGGATCTGGCGGCGGGAGGTTGCGGCCCTTCATGCGGCCGACGGTGGTGACGACCGATTGGTAGAGCGAGACGGCGACGAGGAAGGCCTGCAGCCCGAGGATCGTCCAGCGGGCGAGCCGCAGCGCGGGTTGCATGGGTTGGCATTATGGCAGCGGGCCCGCTGTGTGCGACCGATGCCGGGGTAAGAAAACGGGCCGCCGGTGACATTCCGGCGGCCCGCCAGGGGTGCTCCGTTGCCGGGCGCTAGCCGCGGGGGAGGCCGAGACCGCGGGTGGCGATGATGCCGCGCTGCACTTCGCTGGTTCCGCCGGCGATGGTGGAGCTAACGGCCTGCATGTAGCCCATGGCCGCGCGGTTGCGGACGTTGCCGTGCATGCCATAGAGGTGCATCGAGAGGCTGGCGATGCGCTGGCTGAGTTCGCTACTGAAGAGCTTGCACATGCTGGCTTCGTAGTTGGGGATGAGGCCGCGGACCTGCATGTTCACGACGCGGTAGCTGAGCATCTTGGCCACTTCGGCCTCGATCCAGCGATCCACGAATTCACCCTTCACCTTCGGGTTGCGCGTGAAGGACGCGCCTTCACCGCCGGCCTTCGTCTGGCGGATGAGGCCTTCGAGTTGCTTGCGCACGCCCACGGCGCTGCCGATCGAGCTGCGCTCGAAGTCGAGCGTGGTGGTGCCGACGTACCAGCCGCGGTTCTCTTCGCCGATCCGGTTTCGCACAGGAACGCGCACGTCTTCAAAAAAGACTTCATTGAACGTCTGGTTGCCCGCCAGCGTGGTAAGGGGGCGCACCGTGACGCCCGGGCTCTTCATATCGACGAGGAGGTAGGTGATGCCACGGTGCTTGGGGGCATCCGGGTCGGTGCGCACAAGCATGTACATCCAGTCGGCGAACTGGGCGCCGGTGGTCCAGATCTTCTGGCCGTTGACGACGTAGTCGTCGCCGTCGCGGACGGCGCGAGTCTGGAGGCTGGCCAGGTCGCTGCCGGCGCCGGGTTCGCTGTAGCCCTGGCACCAGATGACCTCGCCCTTGAGGATCTTGGTGAGGTGTTCCTGCTTCTGTTCTTCAGTGCCGTGCTCGATGATCGTGGGGCCGATCATCATGACGCCGAAGCCCCCGACGTTGCCGGGCACCCCGGACTCGGCGAATTCTTCATTCATGACGAACTGGTCGACCACAGACATATCGGCGCCACCGAAGCGCTGGGGCCAGGACGGGGCGATCCAGCCCTTCTCGGCGACCTTCTCGCGCCACTCCTTCATCGCGCCCATGCGACCGAAAAGCGAGCCTTCGCCCTGGTCGATGCCAGAACGAAGCGCGGCCGGGGCGGCGGAATCGATAAATGCGCGCACTTCTTTGCGCCAGGCGGCTTCGTGTTCGTTGTCGCCGAGAGTGATTGCCATGGGTGGTGCCTGCCTTCCGTAAACGTCTTGCGATTGTGACGGAGGGTACCTGCAGCGGCAAGCGAACGTGATTCGGGATTAGCGCCAATGGACCCATAGGAAAGTTCGATTGACGCCGTCACCGGGACGAGGAGCGCTCGTGATATCCTTCACATGTCCCACCTGGCGGCACCGGGGAGCTGGCCTGTCCTTCTCCAACTGCTCTGCTTCCACCACGTAGCCAGCACCCGATCCGCCCAACCCGGCCCCTCGCACGAGGGGCCGGGTTGTTTTCGTGCAAACGACGGATGCCGCTCCTGCTATCCTTTGACGGTGACGCAACAACAAGAACGCCCGCGGCGCGTGCCCTGGCAGGAGCGCTGGGACGAGATGAAGCCTTCGCCGTTTCGCAATGTGCTGGAGGTGCTCCCGGGGCTTTACCAGGTACGCACGCGCGGTTCGCGTGCGTACCTCGTGTTGGACGACGAAATCACGTTGATTGACACCGGCAGCACCGGCTCGGGGGCGAGGATCCTTGCCGCGGTTGAGGAGCTCGGCCGTTCGCCCGAGGAGATCAAGCACATCGTGATCACCCACTACCACCTGGACCATGTGGGTGGGCTGCCCGAGTTGCAGAACTGGATCCCTGCGAGGACGGGAGTCCACCTCGCGGAGGCGCCTCATGTGGAAAGCGATGAGCCGCTGCCCAACCCGTTCACGCACCCGCTGCTGGCGCGGATTTGCGAGCCCTACTTGCTCTGGAACGACCCCGGCGCTGCCCGCGTGGACGTGGTGTTGAACGACGGCGACGAGCTGCCCGTGCTCGGGGGGATGCGAATCGTGCACGCGCCCGGGCACACGGCGGGAAGCATTTCGATCCACTTTCCCAACCGCGGCGTGCTGCTCGTGGGCGACGCCATGCAGTACAAGTTCGGGCGCCTCATGCTCCCGAGCAGGCTTTTCACACAGGACATGCCCGAAGCCGAGGAATCCATCCGGAAGCTCGCTGGACTGGACTTCGACACGCTCTGTTTCAGCCACTTCCGGCCCATTCTCACCGGCGCGGACGCGAAGGTGAGAGAGTTCGCCAGGACGCTCAGGAGCACGCGAGATGCAAACGCTAGTTGACCTGCTGGAGACTTCGGCCCGGACGCACGACAACCGCATAGCGTTGACGATGCGAGTGGGCGTCCGAACGATTAAGTACAGCTTCAGCCAGCTTGAAACGCGCGCCCATGCGTATTCGCGACTACTGGGCCAACACCGTGTGACCAAGGGTGACCGGGTGGTTATCTGGTCCGGTAACCACCCCGATTGGGTGGCCGCGATGTTCGGGGCGTATCTCAGCGGCGCCGTTGTTGTGCCGCTCGATGTGCGCAGCTCGCGAGAGTTCGTTGAGCGGGTGGTGGAGCAGACCGAACCGGCACTGGCGTTCGCGGGACGGCAGCAGGCGCCCCTCCTGCGCGAACTCGAAGTGCCGACGTTGGAGTTTGAGACGCTGCAGCCTCCGGTGAACGGGAAGGTGACGCCCGCGACGATCACCGGGGATGACCTGGCCGAGATCATCTTCACCTCGGGCACCACGGGCGACCCGAAGGGTGTGATGTTGAGCCACGGCAACATCCTTTCGAACGTGCTCGCGGGCCTTGCGGTGATCCCGGTGGAGCGCGACACACGGATGCTCTCGCTGCTCCCACTGAGCCACATGTTCGAGCAGATTGGCGGCTGCTTTGCGCCGCTGGCCGTGGGTGCGGCGGTCTGCTACCCATCGAGCCGCCAGCCCGCCGCGCTGTCGAGGCTCATGCAGGAGTGGAAGCCCACCTTCATCATGGGCGTGCCCCAGGTACTGACGCTCTTCATGAACGGGATTGAACGCGAAGCCATAACGCAAGGCCGGCTCGGACGGCTGGAGAAGCTGCGGAAAGCGGCGGCGCCAATGCCTTCGCGGGCGCGCCGGGCGATATTCCGGCCCGTGCTTTCGAAGTTCGGCGGCAAGCTCGATTTCGTCGCTAGCGGCGGCGCGGCGATTGACCCCGGTGTCCAGCTCAAGTGGGAGGCGATGGGGATTGCGGTCATCGAGGGGTATGGGGCGACGGAGTGCTCGCCGATCATCACGCTGAATCCCCGGAACGACCGGCGCGTGCGCAGCGTGGGCAAGCCGCTACCGGGGCAGCAGGTGCGGATCGCCGAGGACGGCGAGGTTCAGTCTCGCGGGCCGAACGTGTTCAAAGGTTACTGGAAGAATGAGAAGGCGACCGCGGCCGCCTTCGACGGCGACTGGTACCGCACCGGCGACCTCGGGTATGTCGAGGACGGGTTCGTCTTCTTGAAGGGCCGGAAGAAGGATCTGATTGTGCTTTCGGACGGCCAGAACGTGTACCCGGAGGACGTGGAGGAGGTCCTGCGGCGCCAGCCGGATGTGACGGACGCCGTGGTGATCGGCGTGCACGAGGGCACGGACGTGCGCCTGCACGCAGTTGTCCTCGAAGCGAAGCCGGGTATCGCCTCCGCCGCAATGAAGGCCGCAAACGAGGTGCTGGACGCAAAGCAGCAGGTGATGGCCGTGAGCGCGTGGCCGGACGAGGATTTCCCGCGGACACACACGCTGAAGGTGAAGCGGAACCTCGTGGTGCAGTACCTGGAGGACCACAAAGCCGTCGCTGCGCCGACGCTCGCCGTCGGCGGTGACAGCGACCAACTCCATCTCATCATCGCAGCGTGCCGCCGAAAGGATGAGGCGATCACAGAGGAGCAGGAGCTGAGTGCAGACCTTGGCCTGGACTCGCTGGGCCGCGTTGAACTGCTTTCCGCTATCGAAGACGAGATGGGCGTGTACGTGGACGATACGGAGGTCGGGCCGCGGACAACCGTGGCCGAGTTGCGCGCGATGGTGGAAAAAGGCGAACGCAAGCCGAAGACCAGGCGCTTCCCAACGTGGCCGCGCTGGCGGCCGGTGCGGTGGGTTCGCCGCGGGCTTATGACCGGGGTCGTGTTCCCTACATTGCGGATGGGCTACACGGTCGAGATTCGCGGGCGGGAGCGGTTCAAGTCACTTAAGGAACCGACCCTGATCATCAGCAACCACAACATGCACCTGGACCAGGGCATGCTGTTGCGGAGCATGCCGCAAGGGTTCCGGCAGCGGGTGGCGATCGCGGCGGCGGCGAGCGACATCTTCGGGAACAGGATTCGCGGCTTCGGTGCGGGCCTGCTGGGCAACGCGTTCCCCTTCGCCAAGGAGGGCAGCGGCGTGCGCGAGAGCCTGGAGTACGTGGCGAAGATGCTGGACGAGGGCTGGAACGTGCTCATTTTCCCCGAGGGGAAGTTGACGGTTATCGGGCCGATGCAGCCGTTCAAAAGCGGCACCGGGCTGCTTGCAGTCGAGACCGGCGCGCCGGTGTTGCCGATGCGGATCGATGTGCTGCGGCCGGGGTTCTACGAAGGCAAGTGGCTACCTCATCCGCATGCGCGCGTTCGGGTGAGCATCGGAGAGCAGATCGTCTTTGCGCCGGGAACCAGCTACCTGGAGGCGACGGAGCGGCTGGAACGGGCCGTGCGGGAGGCCTGAGAGATGGAAGCCGACGGCGAACCGATCCGGTTCGTCGATGTGTTGACGATGGCCTCGGCGGTTGCGAGCTACCTGGGTGCGAGCGAAGTTGCGCCGAAACATGTATTGGATGCCATGGCGGTGCTTGAGGGCGCTGTGACGATCGAACAGCTTGGCCGCCGGGTTTCGCCTCTTGTCCCGAAGCCGCCGGGTGGAACGGGGGTGCACGAGCGCGTTCGGAAGTTCGCGCAGGGATGGGTGACGCGGCCAGGTAACGACCCCACCTGCCCGTTAGGGCCAGAACGCCTCGCACTGCTGCGGGACGAACTCGCTGGCCTGGCGGGCGATCCTTAGCGAGTGGTGATGGGGCGTGCCTGGAGCAGGAAGAACCGGCCGTTGGCATCGAAGGCGAATTCGATATCCATCGGGCATTCGTAGTGCTCTTCCACTCGAGCGGCTGTCGTGGCGACGAGCCGCAATTGTTCGTCCGTGAGCGCCGGCCGGTTTACGAGTTCCGGGGGGGTGTCCTCCTGGGTGGTGCCACCGGCGGTTGGGACGATGCGCACGGTTTTCTCTGAGATGTCTGACGCGACGGGCGTGCCGTCTTTGCGCGCGACATAGTTATCGGGCGTTACCAGCCCGGAGACGACGGCTTCGCCGAGGCCCCACGAGGCGTTGATGACCACTTCGTTGTGCGCGCCGGTGACCGGGTTGAGCGTGAAGGCCACGCCACTGACGTAGCTCGGGACAGTCTCCATAACGACCACCGCCATCGCCTCGCTGCGATGATCCATCCCCTTGATGGTGCGGTAGTGGGCGGCGCGTGGCTGCCAGAGGCAGTGATAGCAATCGCGCACGCCATCGAGGATGGCATCGGCGCCGCGGAGGTTGATGTAGCTCTCGTAGAGGCCGGCGAAGCTGGCGCCGGCGCCGTCTTCGTTGATTCCGCTGCTGCGCACGGCGAAGGTGGCGTCTGCAGGGGTGCGCGCCTCCAGGTCGGTGTAGGCGGCCGCGATGGCGTGTTCCACATCGCGCGGAAGGAATCCATCCGCCAGGCGAGCCAGCAGGGGGGCGCAGGCTTCACGCACCTGGGCGGGCGTGGGGCGGCCTTCCAGGGCGCAGAGCGGATCGAGGACGGCGCCGAGTTCGAGGGCCCCGTGAAACGCGTGGTAGGCATCGACTGTGACCGCGAAGCCGGGCGGGACCGGAAAGCCGGCGGCGCCGAGGCGGGCCAGGCTCGCGCCTTTGCCGCCAACTCGCGCCGTGCTCGCGCCAGCGGGCGCATCCAACCAGGCGATGTAGTCGCTCACGCTGCGACCAGCCGGCGGACGACTTCGTAGAGAATCTGCATTCCGAGGCGCAGGTTGTCGACACTGATGCGTTCGTTGTGCCCGTGCACACCGGCAAGTTCCTCGGGCGGGACGAGGCACGGCACGAATCCGTACGCCGGTATGCCGCGCACGCGGTAGATGCGCGAGTCCGTGAACCCGCTCGTCATTTCTGGGGCCAGGTGAGCCCCTTCGACTAATTCGGTCACGACCTCGCTCACGGTGCGGACGAATTCCGTGTCCATGCTGCTCTCGCTGCCTTCGAACCGGTTGAGCGTCTCCAGCGTGACGCGCTCGTCGGCGATGACGGCTCGGAGCTCATCGAGGAAGGCATCGACGTCGACATCGGGCAGAAGGCGGCAATCGAGCGTCGCGGTGGCCGTTGCGGGGATGACGTTGACCTTGATGCCAGTGTTGATGGTAGTGAGAGAGACGGTGTTCGCCAGCCGGGCTCGCAGCGCGGGGCTCCTGGCGGCGGCGCGGAGGATTCCAGCTTCGTCGGTCGCGTTGAGGGCGCCGGCCCGCGCCATTGCTTCCACGTGGGCGGCCATGAGCGGTGTTATGCGCAGGCTGTGTTGCCACTTCGCGATTCGGGCCAGGGCTTCCACGAGGTGCTCAGCGCAGTTGTCGCCGTGAGGCACGGAACCGTGGCCGGGCCGGCCGTTCACCGTGAGCTTCACCCAAAGGGGCACCTTCTCGCTCGGCGCCACCTGGAAGATGGGCGGGAGCTTTGGGTTTATCGTGAGGCCGTAGGCGCCCTCGTTGATGACCAGCTCGGTATCGAGCCAGGCGGGGCGGTGGGCGGCGATCCAGCTCACGCCGAAGGTACTTCCGGCCTCCTCGTCGGCGGCGGCGAGGAACGTTACGGAACGGCGGAGAGGCACGCCGTGGCGCTTGAGCAGCAGGAAGGTCATCAGCTCGATGATGCCCATGCCCTTCATATCGAGCGCGCCGCGGCCCCAGATGACGCCGTCGCGAACGAGTCCAGCGAAGGGCTCCACCTCCCAGTACTGGCGCTCTACGGGGACGACATCCGTGTGATTGAGCAGGCAGACACCGCCGGCGGCGGGCCCGAGCCGGGCGAAGAGGTTCGAGCGGCCGGGCGCGGATTCAGCGCGTTCGAAGGCGATCCCTTCGGCGTCCAACAGCCGGCCGAGAAAATCCACCGCGAGGGCTTCGTTGCCGGGGGGATTGGAGGTATCGATGCGGAGGTAATCGGAGAGGAGCTGCGTCGCTTCGGCGGTGGCACGGTCCCAATCGATAGCTGCGGCCACTGGTGCTCCTCGGGAGGTGTGCAGGCGAGTCTACGCGGGTGAGACGGCGGGGGACAGGTTTGCCGGTTTGAGAGTAACCGCGGCGCGCGTGATAGTGCGGAGCGATGGGCGTCTTCTGGGTGGTCGCAGGAATCATGTCAGGAGTGGCCTTCGGGTGGTTCGCGGCCGGTTGGCAACACTACCTCTACCGCAACCCCGAGCACCGGGAGAACCCGGCTTCAGGGCGCAAGCTGCTTGTGATGCGCGGTGGACTCGCGCTGGCGTGCGCGACCGCGGGCGGGCTGGCACTCAGGCCCGACCACTACGATCCGGGCCCAGCGGTGGTGACGCTGGCGTTTTCGTTCGTGCTGCTTGTGCTCGCGAGCACGGATTTTGAGCGGCGGATCATCCCCAGCGTAGTGAGCTACCCCTCGATCTTGGTGGCCGGGGCGCTGTGTTGGGCTTGGCCGGACCGTTCGGCTTTGCAGGTGCTGGCGGGGCTCGTGGTAGCTCTAGCCGTCGTGGTGGCTTTTTTTGCCTTCGGCATGCTGGTCGCAGCCGTGCTTCGATTCCGCTCCCGTCCGCTCGGTGGAGGAGACGCAGTCCTGATAGTCCTTCTGGGGTTGTTGCTTGGGTGGCCGGCGATAATGACAGGCCTGCTTTACGGCGTGGTTGCCGCAGGCGTCCCGGGCGTCATTCTGACGGTGACCGGGAAAGGCCGAGAGTTCTTCAGCTATGGGCCGTATCTTGTGCTGGGCGGGCTCATCCCGCTGCTATTCCCGGGCAACTTCGTCTGACACGGCAAGGCGCGGGCACCGCCTCGACAGCGATGCCCGCGCCCGGAGAGGACTGAATCAACTCTAGAGGTTGTTCTTGAGCTGGATGACGGCTGGCCCACCGATCACGCACATGATGGCGGGGAAGATGAAGAACACCAGTGGGAAGACCATCTTCACCGGCGCCTTGAAGGCCTGTTCCTCGGCGCGCTGGCGGCGCTTAGTGCGGATAACACCAGTCTGCACACGGATGACGCCACCGATCGATATACCCATCGATTCGGCCTGGACGATGGAGTTGACCAGCGAGCGCAGTTCTTCGACACCGGTGCGCTCTGCCATGTCTACGAAAGCGTCGCGTCGCGAGCGGCCCATCTGGATCTCGCGCATGGTGCGGGTGAGCTCCTCTGCGAAGGGCCCCTTCACTTTCTCGATTACTTTGGTGAAGGCGGCATCGATGCCGAGGCCGGCTTCCACAGACGCCGTGATCAGGTCGAAGGCGTCGGGGAGGGCACGCCAGATTTCTTTCTGGCGCCGCTTGATTTTCCCGAGGAGCCAGATGCGCGGCCCATAGATGCCCAGCGCCGTGGTCCCGCCGAAGGTGAGCAGGAGCATCTTCGGCGAGGAGCCGCTACTGGCCATGAAGAGCGTGAACAGCGTGGGCAACGCCCCCGCGGCCACTCCCACGATGAGGATGAATTGCCCCGGCTTCATCTTCAGGCCGGCCTGGACAATGGCCCCTTCGAGCCGTTCCGACATGGTGGATGGAAGAACCCTGTTGGCCCGACGGCTGAGATTGCGGAGGATCGGCTGAATGACGCGAGTAGTGAACGCAGCTTCCGGATCCGGGAGGGCTTCCTTGTTGGGCCGCGTGTAGCGCAGCCCGCCGAGGCGGCCTTCCATGACCTCATTGCCTGGGGCACGGTGGAAGAGACCGTAGACCACCAGCGTGACTGTAATGAAGGTTCCGAGCGCGATGAGTATTGGCATCTCTAGACCTCGATGTTCACGATCTTTTGGATGACGGCGAAGCCAAGGATCTCCGAGACCACCGCAGCACCGAGCATCATCCGGCCGAGTGGGTCGGTGAAGAGGAGGCCGGTGAACTCCGGGCTGATGAGCATGAAGAAGGCGCCCAGTCCAACGGGGATGCCGCCGATCACGTAGCCGGTGAGGCGTTGCTGAGAGGTGAGTGTCCGGATCTCGCCACGGATACGTTCTCGCTCCCGCATCGTGTGGGCGACGTTATCGAGGATTTCGGCGAGGTTACCGCCGACGGTGCGCTGGATGAGGATTGCGGTGATGACGATGTCGAAGTCTGAACTGCCAATGCGGTCGTCCAGGGAGGTGAGGGCCTGGTCGATGCTGGCCCCCATGGCGGTATCGCGCAGGGTGCGCCGGATCTCGATGGAGAGTGGCGCGGGGACTTGCTCGGCGCTGGCTTCCAGGGCCTGCACGAGGCCGAAGCCGGCGCGTAGACCGCTCGAGATCATCTGGAGCATTTCGACGAGCTGGGCTTCCATCCTGTGTAGACGGGAGGAGATTCGCCGCTTTAGCCAAAAACCCACCAGGAAGTAACCGAGAGGAATGCCGACGAGCCCGAGTTGGGGGATAGGCAGGGCGATGAAGCCAACTGTGCCGAAGGCGACTCCGATCACAATGCGGAGCACGAAATATTCCTTCGTGTTTAGTGCGAGGCCGGCCCGCTCCAACTGCGTGGCCCACTTGGCAGAGACGTTGCCGGAGATGACGTTGATGCCGCCGAAGTTGACGTTCGAGCGGCGGCGAAGGCCGCCTTTGGCCGCGACCTCTTGAGCCACGGCGGCTGCTCCCCCGTCCTTGAGGCGGTCGAGCCGGGCCGCGGCTGCGGCCGAACCGGCCGAACCGAAGCCGGTGACCCAGAGCATGCCAGTGAACGTGAATCCACCGACGCAGAGCGCGGCAAGCACTAGCAACATCGGTCTACCACCCTTCCGCGGTGCCGAACAGGTTGTTCGGCATTTCGATGCC